>CAZWNM010000023.1:0-10865 GCA_964635765.1 uncultured Planctomycetaceae bacterium
ATTTCTGGAACGGCGATCCCGACATCGATGCCATTTGCCGCATGGAGCACGCCCCGGAATGCGATTTCAACCCAGCCTGCTTTCCGATGGCCTCGAACAAAATCGGCCCGTTCAATTCGCAAAACACCTTTTTGAGCAGCCGATGCCTGAAGGATTATTTCCTCTTCCCGCACGTCGGACGCATGGACGACATTTGGGCCTCGTATTACGTGCAAGCCAAGGGCTGCCGCGCCGTGTGGAATCGTGCGTCGGTCTATCAAGACCGCAACATCCACGATCTCGTGCGCGACATGAAGCAGGAATACGTCGGCTACGAAAACAACTTGAAACTCGTGCAAGACGTCGTCAAGGACCCCGAGTCGATCCTCGCCTATTTGCCCGGCCGTTCCGTTTGGGCGTTCGAGCTCTATCGGAGACATTTTAACTGACCACCAGCCACTAGCCACTGACCACTGACCACTAGCCACTGACCACTGATCACTAATCATGCTTAAATCACTAGTCACCGGCGGCGCCGGCTTCGTCGGCCGCCATGTCGTCCGTCGCTTGCTCGAACAGGGCCATGAAGTTCACGCCGTCGATTGCGTCGCCCAATACACCGGCGGCATCGATCCGTCGGCCGGCTGGCCGCTTTTCGACCCGCGCGACTACAAAACCTTCCACTTCTACAAGGAAGATTGCCGCGCGTGGTTCGATCGCATGAAAGACACCGATTTCGACTACGGCTTCCACTTGGCCGCAATGGTCGGCGGCCGATTGATGATCGATTTCAATCCGCTGGCCGTCGCCGACGATCTGGCCATCGACGCCGGCTATTGGCAATGGGCGAAAGCCGCGAAGCCGAAAAAAACCGCGTGTTTCAGTTCCAGCGCGGCCTATCCGATCAGCCTGCAACGGGCCGATCATTACGTGTTCCTCAAGGAAGACATGATCTCGTTCGACGGCGACATCGGAATGCCCGACATGAGCTACGGCTGGGCAAAACTTACCTGTGAATACCTTGCCCAATTAGCCTATCAGAAGCACGGACTGAAGTCGATTTGCTACCGCCCGTTCTCCGGCTACGGCGAAGATCAGGACGACGCCTATCCGTTCCCGAGCATTTGCAAGCGCGTGCTGGCCAATCGCGGCCAGAAGGAATTGCACGTCTGGGGCACGGGCACGCAGATGCGCGACTTCATCCACATCGAAGATTGCGTCGACGGCATCATGACGACCGTCGATCAGATCGACGACGCCGGCGCGGTGAATCTTTCGACCGGCATCTTGACCAGTTTCATCGATTTCGCCAAACTGGCCGCCGAACTGGCCGGCTACCGTCCCGAGGTCAAAGGCATGTCCGACAAGCCGACCGGCGTGTTCGCCCGCGGCGGCGATACGACCAAGCAGCATCGACTCGGTTTCACGCACGAAACCGGCTTCCGCGACGGAATTCAACGGGCTCTGGACTACTACTCGAAATTACTCGGATAAAACCGTATAATTTCTCGTTCCATGTCCGACGATCAACGCCAACTTTTCGATACGCAGCCGGAACCGTGGGACGCCGACGATCAATCGCTGCAATTGGTCGCCTCCGTGGTTCTCTCGGCCGGAACGTCGCGCGAGTTCGATTACCTCGTGCCCGACGCGCTGCGCGAGAACGTCGAACTTGGCCGGCGGGTGAAAGTGCCGCTCGGGCCGGGCAATCGGCTCGTGATCGGCTATTGCGTGCGGCTGGAAAACAAGGTCGCCCTGCGGCGGCTCAAACCGCTGCATTCGGTCTTGGACGCTCGTAGTTTGCTCTCACCGGCCATGCTTCGGCTGACGCGCTGGATCGCCGACTATTATCTTTGCGATTGGGCCACGGTGCTGGACGCCGTCGTGCCGGCCGGCGTGCGTTTCGGCGCCGGCACTCGCATGGCCACGCTGCTTTCCGTCGATGAAGAAGTGTTCCAAGAGAAAAAAGAAGAAAAACTTTCGCCAAAACAGCAAGAAGTGCTGAAAATCCTGGCGGCGTCGAAAAAGCCGCTTACGCCGGGCGAGTTGGCCCGTGCGGCCGGCTGCACCGAAGGGCCGATCACGGCGCTGCGGCGCAAAGGGCTGATCCGCTCGCGCATCGAACGGACCGCGGCCGCCTCGCCCCAGTTGCCCGCCGTCGCGCAACAAAAAAACCTGCTGCTCAACCCGGATCAAGAACGCGCCCTGCGAACGATCCTCGATGTGCTCAATTCCGGCCGGCATCGCACGATCCTGCTTCATGGCGTCACCGGCAGCGGAAAAACCGAAGTCTATATCCAGGCGATTCAAGAGGTGACGCACTTCGGGCGGCAAGCGATAGTGCTCGTGCCCGAAATCAGCCTGACGCCGCAGACGGTCGAGCGATTTCGCCAGCGATTCGGCCGCGTCGCCGTGTTGCACAGCCACCTAAGCGACGCCGATCGGCATCGCTATTGGCTCGAAATCGCCGAGGGCCGCGTGTCGGTGATCGTCGGCGCGCGGAGCGCGATCTTCGCCCCGACGCCGCACCTGGGGCTTATCGTGCTGGACGAGGAACATGAATCGTCGTTCAAGCAGGAGAGCGCACCGCGATACCACGCCCGCGATGTCGCCGTGGCGCGTGCGGCGGCCGAGGGCATTCCGCTGGTGCTCGGCTCGGCCACGCCGTCGCTGGAAAGTTGGCAACGCACGCAAACCGGCGACTATGCGCTGGTCGAAATGCCCTGCCGCGTGTTGGATCGCCCGATGCCGATAGTCGGCACCATCGACCTTCGCACGCAAAAAATAAGCGGCGGCCTTTCGAGCGGGGCTATCAGCCGGCAACTGCATTCGGCCATCGCCGCGGCGCTCGACGACGGCGGGCAAGTGATTTTGCTGTTGAATCGCCGCGGTTTTTCGACGCACATTCAATGCCCGGCCTGCGGCTTCGTGGCACAGTGCCCGGACTGCGATATCGCCCTGACGCACCACCGCACGGAAGAAATCGCGTTGTGCCATTATTGCGATTATCAAATTCCGTCGCCGACGAAATGTCCGACGTGCGGATTTATGGGCATTCGCTATTCCGGCTTGGGCACGCAGCGGCTCGAAGCCGAGATTCGCGCCCGTTTTCCCAACGTCACGTGCCTGCGCATGGACACCGACGCCATGCAACAACCCGGCAGCCACGAGCGGGCGCTTCGGGCGTTTCACTCCGGCGACGTTCGCATTCTGCTTGGCACGCAAATGATCGCCAAAGGGCTCGATTTCCCGAACGTCACGTTGGTCGGCGTCGTCAATGCCGATACGGCGCTGCACCTGCCCGACTTCCGCGCCGCCGAGCGCACGTTTCATCTGGTCACGCAAGTCGCGGGCCGAACCGGGCGCGGGCCGAAGGGCGGCCGCGTGCTGGTGCAAACGTTCAGTCCCGATCATCCCGCGATTGTGGCGGCCGTCCATCACGATTTCGCCGCCTTCGCCGCCGGCGAGTTGCCCATCCGCCAAATGCTCCGCTATCCGCCGTTTTCGACGATGATCCGCCTCGTCGTTCGCGGCCCGGTCGAGCCGGTCGCCGCCGAGTTCTCGCAATGCATCACCGAGCGTTTGAAGGCGGCATTGAAAGAGCGGCAGGTGGACGCCCGCGTGTTGGGGCCCGCGCCGTGTCCGTTCGCGCGGCTTCGCGGCCGCTATCGTTTCCAAATCCAAACGCAATCGGCCGACGCCGACGGACTTCGCGCCGCCGTTGCCGCTGCGACCGCTGACCTCGAACCGCCGGAAGAGGTGCAGTGGATCGTCGATGTCGATGCAGTGGATATGCTTTAGCCTTGTTACAAACTTGTTACGCTCGCTCGACTGCTTTGGCGTTACAATACGGACGACGCGGCAGGGGTTCGACACGGCGTCGAACTCGCACGCCGCGAATGTTTTCGCAAAAGGAGCGGCAAAATGAAGTATTTCGGCAAACCATCGGCAATCGGCGCGGCGTGCGTTCTCGCAGCGTTGGCGTGTGCTTTTCCGGCGTTCGGCCAACAGCCGGCGGCCCGGGAAAAGCCGAACATCACCGTGTCGGGCGAATCGGTCGTCTACGTGCAGCCCGATAAAATCCTCGTTAGCCTGGGCATCGAAACGTGGAACGCCAAAATGGCGGTCGCCAAGCAGAGGAATGACGAAATCGTGAAAAAGGCCATCGCGGCCATCGTCGAATGCAGCATCGAGAAGAAGGCGATTCAGACGGACAATCTCACCATCGAGCCGACCTATATGCCAGAAGGCCACTGGCCGCGCTATATCGACGGCTATGTTGTGCGGAATGCGTTGACCGTCACAGTCACGAAGGTTGCATTGGTCGAACCGTTGATCACCACAGCGTTGGAAGCCGGGGTGAATCACATCAACAATGTCGATTTCCAAACCACGGAACTCCGCAAATATCGCGACCAAGCCCGGCAAATGGCCTTGAAGGCCGCCCGCGAAAAGGCCAGGGACATGGCCGCCGTGTTGGACCAGACGATTGGCAAACCGCTCCAAATCAACGAGAATCAAGGATACGGCGGCTGGTATTTTTATTGTTGCGGCTGGAGTCGCTGGGGTTCATCGGGCCGCGATTACGGCATGTCGCAAAACTCCATGCAGAACGCGCCGAGCGGGCCAGGCGAGCCGGCCGAGGGCGATACCGTCACCCTAGGCACAATCGGCATCCGCGCCAATGTGAATGTCGTGTTCGAATTGAATGACAAATGACGCGTCCGACCATTCTCACCATTGAAGACGATCCGGCCATTCGCCGCGGCATTGTCGATGCGCTCCGGTTCGCCGGCTACGACGTTCTCGAAGCCGGCGACGGAGCGACGGGCCAACAAATGGCCGTCGCGCGGCAGTTCGATCTGCTGCTGCTCGATCTCGTACTGCCCGGCCGCGACGGGTTCGAGATTTTGCGGGAAGTCCGGCGGACGCGCCCGACGCTGCCGGTCATCGTGCTGACGGCGCGCGGCGATGAGAACGATCGCGTGCGCGGCTTGCGCGATGGCGCCGACGATTATGTCGTAAAACCATTCAGCGTCAAGGAGCTTTTGGCCCGGGTCGAGGCCGTGTTGCGCCGCAGCGCCGAGCGGCCTGGCGATGTTTCGACGCTGAAAATGCCCGGCGCCGCGATTGACCTCGAACGCCGCGAAGTGCGATTCGACGACGGCGCGCATGAAGAACTTTCGGAACGCGAGGCCGAGCTATTGCGTTATTTGGCGACGAATCCCGCTCGGGCGATTTCGCGCGAGGAGCTTTTGGCCAACGTCTGGCGCATTCCGCCGCGCGGCGTTTCCACGCGCACGATCGACATGCACATCACGCGCTTGCGCGAAAAACTCCGCGACAATTCCGCCGAGCCTGCGATTTTGCTAACCGTTCGCGGGAAAGGATATAAGATAGTGGTCCGTGGCTAGTGGTTAGTGCGAAACCGCAAGCAGTTTTCCAATCCCCAATCACCAATCTCCAGCCTCCCCCATGCTCCGCCGTCTCTCCCTCTGGTCGTCGTTTGCCGTTTGCCTTGCGGTCGTGCTGGCCGCAATGGGATGGATCAGCGCGATGGCGATTCGAGCGGATCGGGCGGAGACGAAAGTACGGCGGCTCGCGGCGGCGGAAGAAAATTGCCGGCTGGCGCTTTGGCAAATGGACACGTGGCTCTCGCCGCTGCTGGCCGAGGAAAACGCCCGGCCGTATTATGTTTATCGTTCATTTTTCGCGGCAAATGGAAGCGGCGGACGCCTGTCGAACGCAGTGGACGCCGCTGGCTTCGCCGGTGTGCCATCGCCGCTCTTGCAAAATACGTCGCCCTACGTTTTGCTCCACTTTCAATGCGGCCCCGACGGCCGGCTCACGTCGCCGGAATCGCCCTCCGAGGCCGACCGAACGCTGGCCATGCCGAAATATATCAGCACGGCGCAAGCGGACCGGGCGAAGAGGCGATTGGACGATTTGGCCGCGTTTCTCAAGCGAGACCGGCTGGCGACGTTGCTGCCGGCGCACACGCTGCCGCGATTGGACCCCGCGCGGCCGCTGTTGGCTCAACAATCGCCGCAAACGTCGCAAGCTAACGCTGACCGCGAGTTTCAACGCCGCAATGAAGCCCTGCTGCAAAACAGCAATGGGTACATGCAATCGCAGCAACAACTGGCGGCGAGTAATTCGCCGTTACTCAATCCGACGGCGGCCATGTCGGAAATCTACGATACGAGCGGCGTGCTGATGACGCCGCTTTGGCTCGACGGCCGATTGTTGTTGGCTCGGCGATTTACGGCCGGCGGCCGCGAGACCCTTCAAGGCTGCTGGCTCGATTGGACGATGATAAAGGGCGCGTTGCTGGCCGTCGCCAACGTTTCGGCAAAGGATGCATTGCTGCCGGTTGTGAAAACTGACGCGGCCGACACGTCGCATCTGTTGGCCGCATTGCCGGTACGGCTTGTGCCGGGCGAAATCGCGGCAAAAGAAGATTGGCTCGCCTCGCCGATGGTGATCCCCTTGGCCGCAGCGTGGATTTGCGCCATGGCGGCCGCCGCCGCCGTCGCCGCGCTGCTCTGGGGTATCATGCGATTAAGCGAACGCCGGGCCGCGTTCGTCTCGGCCGTCACCCACGAATTGCGAACGCCGCTGACCACGTTCCAGATGTACGCCGAAATGCTCGCCGAAAACATGGTGCCCGACGCCGAACAGCAGCATCGTTATTTGGACACGTTGCGAAGCGAAGCAATTCGTCTGACGCATCTGGTCGAAAACGTGCTGGCCTACGCCCGGCTCGAACGCGGCCGACCGGCGGGCCGTATGGAGCGAATGACGCTCGGTGAACTCGTTGGCAATATGGAGGGCCGGCTTCGCGCTCGGGCCGAACAGGTCGGAATGACACTCGCGGTCGAGGGCGTCGCCGAATGCGGGGCGGCGGCAGTCTCCGCCAATCCGTCGGCGGTCGAGCAGGTGCTTTTTAATTTGGTGGACAATGCATGCAAGTACGCCGCCGCCGCGACGGACAAGCGAATTCACCTCGTTTTGCAACATTGCAACGGCCGAGCGTCGCTGGCGGTCGCCGATCATGGGCCGGGCGTGCCGCCGTCGTTTCGGCGTCGGCTGTTTCGATCGTTTTCCAAGACGGCCGAAGAAGCCGCCGCAAGCGCGCCGGGCGTCGGCTTGGGTTTGGCGTTGAGCCGCCGTTTGGCACGCGACATGGGCGGCGATTTGCGGCTCGACAAAAACGTCGGTGGCGGGGCGTTGTTCGTCCTGGAACTGAAAGGGGATTGGAGACTGCGGATTTGAGATTGGAGATTTGAAATTGGAAAGTGGAACAAGCCGCTTGCGGCTTCCCACTGGCCACTGACCACTAGCCACTGACCACTAGCTCCGCTTCGCAATCAGCTCTTCCAACATTTTCGGCGAAATCTCGCCGAGCGACGTCACGATGACATCGGCGGCGGCGAGATCGGCGCGCGTTCGGCCGGCGCTCAACAGGCCGATGCCGAGCATGCCGGCGGCATGCGCGGCGGCAATGCCGACCGGCGCGTCCTCGATCACCACGCAACGAGCCGGCCGCACGCCCAATCGCTTGGCGGCAAGCGCGAAAACTTCCGGGTCGGGCTTGCCGTGAAGCACGTCGTCGCCGGTCACCACCGCGTCGAACAAATCCGCGGCATCGAGTTTTTCGACGGCCAAGGCGACGTTTTCCGGCGGACCCGACGAACCGACGGCCAGCTTGAATCCGGCCTCGTGCAACGATTGGAGCAATTCGCCGACGCTCGGCATGGCGGGAAAATCCGTTTCGATGATGCGGCGATACGCGGCTTTTTTTCGTTCGTCCATGTCGGCGATTTGCTCGTCGGTTGGCTCGTGGGAGCAACGGCCTTCGCCCCAGAAATGGGCGATGATCTCGCGGCTGGTGCGGCCGAACGTCGCGGCGAACTCGGCCTCGGTGAAATGCAGACCGTCGGCGCGGGCCATTTCCAGCCAACTCCGATAATGCGCCTGATACGAATCGACGAGGACGCCGTCCATGTCGAAAATCACGGCCGCTGCGTCGTCGGCGCCGATCAACGGCAACTCGACGCAAACGCGCGTGCCCTGGTTCGGCGCCGATTCGATCGACGCGTGCCCTTCGAGCAATCGCACGCGCTCGCGGATGCCCTGCAAGCCGAATCGCTGCTTTCCGACCGACGCCGGATCGAACCCAACGCCCCAGTCGCGGACGTCGATGCAAATGCGGTCGTCGCGCTGCGCGAGCGACACGCGGTCGCGGTCGCTATGGCTATGCCGGCAGGCGTTGGTCAGGCAGGGAATCAAAATTCCGGCCAAGCGACTCCTTACCAACTCCGTTGGGATGCCGCTGGCGTTCATCCCGTCAGGCGAGTTCATGATGGGATCCGCGCCCGAGGAGGGCGCCTGGGTGGTAGAATGCGCCAGAAACGCTAGCGTGGGTAACTTGTATGTTGAAATGGTTGCGGCCGAAACGCCTCGGCACGCGGTGAAAATCACGAATTCTTTCTACTTGGGCGCCTATCCGGTTACACAGGCCGAGTATGAGAAGATAATCGGCGTGAACCCGAGCGCGTTCACGGCAAAACAGATGGCTACGTCGACCTTCGCCGGTCGCCTATCGGAAGCCGACGTCAAGCAGCGGCGCGAAGCCGCGCAGAAGTTAGCCGGCAACGACACGAGGCGGTATCCGGTGGAAACAGTTTCATGGGACGACGCAGCCGAATTCTGCCGTCGATTGTCGGCGATCCCTTCCGAGCGAGCGGCGCGGCGCGTGTACCGGCTTCCGACCGAAGCCGAATGGGAGTATGCCTGCCGTGCCGGAACGGCGACTCGCTGGTGTTTCGGCGATGATGAAGCGGTCCTCAGTCAGTACGCTTGGCTTGGTGGTAACGCCGACGCGAGGACACACCCCGTGGGCGAGAAAAAACCAAATGCTTGGGGACTTTTCGACATGCACGGGAACGTAAACAACTGGTGTGCAGATTGTTACAGCGCAAGCTATTACAAGCAGTCGCCGTCATGTGATCCCAAGGGCCCGCGCGATGGCAACCGAGTTTTGCGGGGCGGTGGGTATTGGGGCAATCCGTTAACGACCCGGTCCGCTTCGCGCGCGGCCTCCGGGGGCGACCGATGTTCTGCCGTCATCGGCTTCCGTGTGGTGGTGGGGCCGTAGGTTGCAGTCGCTTTTCCATGGTTTTCCATTCCGCCAAGCAATCAACGCGGGTAAGGGAGGTGGAGAATGTCCGACGCATTCGACCCTTATCACCGCTGGCTGGCGATTCCCCCCAAAGATCAGCCGCCCAACCACTATCGGATTCTGAGCTTGGAACTGTTCGAAGCGGACCCGGAGGTCATTCAGGATGGCGGAGACCGGCAAATGGCCCACGTCCGCACGTATCAAGTGGGGCGATATTCCGAATGGTCGCAGAAGATCCTCAACGAGTTGGCGGCTGCCAAGGTATGCCTGCTTAACCGGGAGAAAAAGGCGGCTTACGACGGCCAGTTGCGCAGTCGCCTCCAAACTCTGTCGCCGGCCGCCACCCCCGAAAACTCCTTGCCGGCGGACCTGAACGCAATGCTCAGCCAGGCTCACGCCCAACCAAGGGCTGCGCAGGCAGCCTCTCACGGCGTCAAACGTACCGCTGGCCTGGCGATAGCGGTTGGCGGCATGCTGGTCGTCGTGCTGCTGGCCGTGGTGTCCTTTTGCCGGAACGGCACTCCGGCCAAAAAGCCGTTGCCTTCGGGAGATCCCATCGCGGAGAACGGAACCGTCGGGGAACGGCTCCCGGCAAAGACGCCAATGTCGGAATCGAAGGGCGAGCGATCTTCAGGATCGGCAGCGGCTGACACAGACGTCGCGCCACGCGCGAAAGTCGCGTGGAACCCAGGCAGCCCGCCCGCGACAACCTCGGGACGCGGGTCAAACTCTCAGCCCGAATCGTCGACGGCAACCGTGGCCGCCGCACCTTTCGGTCCAAAGGACCGGCGAGGGCAGCCGGAAGCGGTTCGACACGAAACCGACCGGAAGATCCACTTTCCCCCGGATATGGGTTTGAAGAACGCAGACTCGATTCCGGTGGGGGAAGTTCACCGCTATGCATTCTCTGGCGGGGTCCACGCCATCGCGGCGGTGCCCGGCGGCCGGAGTTTTCTCGCTACCGGCTGGGGCGGCAGAGTCGTGTGGTATCGCCTTGCAGACGGTGAACTCCTTCTCCGGGAGCAGAAGGGGAAAGTCAACTACGGCATTGCGGTGTCCCCGGACGGCCGTCGGGCGGTCTGTGGAGAGCGGGGCTCGATCCATGTTCTCGATCTGAAGTCCAAGGCGTGGAGTGAGTTTCCCGTGAGGGTCGGATTCCTTTTCACTCCGATCTTCTTCCAGGACTGCCGCCGCGTGCTTTATGGCACCGACCGGGGAACGCGGATTTTCGATTTGGATGCCGGGCAGGAGGTGCTCTCCTTGAAAGGATCGGCTTTTACCGAGGGGACAGGCATGTCCGGCGATGATCGGTTGATCCTGACCGCCAGTACCGATAAGAGCGTACGGCTGCTCGACGCCGTCACTGGGCGAGAAATCAGCCGTTTCACGGCACATACAAGCTATGTTCGTCGGGCAGCCCTGTCGTTCGACGGACGTCTCGGGCTCACGAGCGGCGACGACAACACGCCCCGCCTTTGGGACCTCGAAACCGGGAAAGAATTTTACTGTTTCAGCGGCCAACCGGGGCGCGTTGCCGACGTAGCACTGATCGAGAATGGTCGCTATGCGTTAACGGCGGGCGGCGACTTGCGGCTGTGGAACACAGCCAGCGGCGAATTGATCGCCACATACGAAACCGGTGTCTTGCTCTCCGTCTGTCCTCTGCCAGATAGCCGATTTGTCCTATGTGGCAGTTGGGGCG
>CAZWNM010000024.1:0-10834 GCA_964635765.1 uncultured Planctomycetaceae bacterium
TGCAGCGGTTCGACGAAGACACGCGCAAGGCGGCGTTGGGATTCGTCGAGGGGCTTTATGCCGGCGGCTGCACCGACATCGACGCCGCGTTGCGTACCGCGCTTGCTCAGATTCAAGACGCAAGGCGCCCGGCATACATCGTTTTCCTCACCGACGGCCTGCCGACCGCCGGCGAAACAAACGAAATGAAAATCGTGGCTAATGCCAGGGAATTGAACAAACTGCACGCCCGGGTGTTCGCGTTCGGCGTGGGCTATGACGTGAACAGCCGGCTGTTGGATAAGCTCGTGCGCGAGAATTTCGGCCAGAGCGAATACGTCCGGCCGAATGAAGACATCGAGGAGCGAATCGGCAAGCTGTACGCCCGGATCGAATCGCCCGTGATGACCGGCGTGCGGCTGCAATTTGTTTTCGACGAGTTGAAAACGGAAGAGGGCGCGCCGGTCAATCGCGTGTATCCCAAAGATTCGTTCGATCTGTTCGCCGGCGAGCAACTCGTCGTGGTCGGGCGATATCGCAAGGCCGGGCAGGCGAAGGTTGTCGTGCAAGGCAAGATCGGCGACAGCGAGCAGAAGTTTGATTTTCCCGTCGCGCTGGTTGAAAAGAGCAACGACGACAGTTTCGCGTTTATCGAAAAGCTTTGGGCGGTTCGCCGGGTCGGCGAGATACTCGACACGTTGGACCTGAAGGGCCGGAACGAAGAATTGGTCCGCGAGTTGGTCGAATTGGCCACGCGGCACGGCATTTTGACGCCCTATACGTCGTTCATGGCCGACGAGAACGTGAATCTCCGCGATGTTGCTGGGAATATGAGCAGAGCCGGCGGGCGATTGGAATCGCTGTCGACGCCGTCCGGAGCCAGTGGTTTCGCGCAGCGTAAGATGAAAGGCGACTACCAGAATGCCCAGCAAGCGCCATCGGCCGTGGGCCTTTCAATTCAAGAGTTCGATCACGAGGCAGCGAAAAGCGGTGGCTTGAGCTTTGCCGGTGAGGCGAAGAAAGAATCGCAATCGGCCGCCCAAAACATGCGCAATGTCGGCAATCGCACGTTCTTCCAACGTGGCGGCCAATGGGTCGATTCGCAGTTGACCAAGGAGCAGGACGCGAACGTCCGTCGCGTGAAGCAATTCAGCGACGAATACTTCGAGTTAGCGCGAACGCAAGGCCGCCGGCTGTCGCAATATATGGTTTTCGACGAGCCGATGCTATTGAATCTCGATAGCCAAACGTATTTAATAGAGCCGTAGGAAGTGAGGGGCGGGGGGCGAGGGACGAGGGGTTGGAAAACCGCTTGCGGTTTCGCACTGTCCACTGACCACTAATCCAGGAGCTTTCCATGAAGACCATGTTCCTTTTGACGCTGGCCGTTTTCTTCAGCGTTGCGGCGGTTCAAGCGAAAGACGGCGACGCGGCAAAAGAAACGGAAAAGGCCGGAAGAACATTGACTGACTCCACTAACGGCTGCACGATGAAAATCGCCGTCGGCGAGGCGTTCGATGTCGCCTTGAAAGGCAATCCGACGACCGGATACGGCTGGACTCTCAAAAAGATCGGCGGCGGCGCGGTCGCGCAAAAGGGCGAGATGGAATACGTCGCCGATAAGCATCCTGGGCAACGGGTCGGCGGCGGCGGCATGAGTATTTTTCATTTTGAGGTGAAAAAAGCCGGGAAGACGAAAATCGAACTCACCTATGCGCGGCCTTGGGAAAAAGACACGCCGCCGCTCAACACTTTTAGCGCGACGATCGACTCGTCGGAGCGGATCGACCCGGCCGAAGTCCGCCGCAAGATTGCCACCCTTGCCGTGCGCGACGAAACAATGCCGTATGATCAACAGCCCGAGTATTGGCTCGGCACTCGCTGCAACCAGATCACGCCGCAGTTGATTGCCGCGCTCGACGAAAAAAATCAAAAAATTGTCGAGCGTTGCCTTTATATGTTGCAACAAGCCCGCACGACTGGAGCGTTGACCGACGGGCTGCTTGCGTTCCTCGCCAAGACGGGCGAAGAAAATCCCAAAAATCAGCGGCTTGCGCTCATAAAACTTCAGGAATCGGCGGGCGATCCGCGCGTGGCGAAGGTTTTGGAGGCCGCCAGCCGGCAAGCCGAGAAGTTTCCCGAGCCGCTGGACCGCCTACGCTGGGCCGCGCTGGCGGGAAACCAACAGCGGGCCGTCGACATTCTCAAGACCACGCTCCAAAAAAACAAGGAACCCTACCAAATTCCGGAAATGATTCGGATACTGGCTGATCTTCGCGTTTCGGCCGCCGTTCCGGAACTGGAAGCAATCGCCGCCGGCGATCATTGGTGGCCGGCGGCCGCGGCGTACAAGGCGTTGGCGGAAATCGATCCCGCCAAACACAGCCTCACCGAATCTCAAGCGTATTTGGTCGACAAAGGCGGCCGATTCAAGGAGGACAATGAGTATTTTTATAAACGCATCCACGCGATGGCCGCGCGGTTGAACGTGCGAGAAACTCGTCCCATGGTGATACAGATGTTGCACGACGAGGGCTACGGCGCGCGTCAAGAGGGGTTGGCGATTCTCGCCGCATGGAAGGACAAGGAATCGCTGCCGGAAGTGCGAAAGCTCCTGCGAGACGCGCGGTCCTGGCCCAATTGCGATGCGATTCGGGCGTATTTGTCGATTGCGGAAAGCCGGCAGGCGGAAAAAGAAATGCTGGATTTGCTCGAAGACGGCAAGGATTTTTGCAACGATACGGTCTTTCACGCCGTTGCCGCGGCCGACATTTCCGCCGAACACAAGGCGGCGTTTTTCCGCGAGGCCGGCGCAAAGGTCAAATCGCTCGTGCCGATAATAAACGCCCTCCGAGGAGAGATGCACGACGGAAGCTATACGCACGAAACGCTTACGCTGCTGATGGATCAAGAGACCAACCTGCCGATGTTGGGCGACTATTGCCGACTCGCGGCGGAAGACAAGGAAAAACGGTTCGCGGCCCAAGTGCGTCGGGCCATGTCGCTGTTCATAAAGGAGCCGGCGGCGATGGGCGCCGATCAACAGGGCGTCGGCGCCGCGGGCCAAGCGATTTTGGAAGCCGTGGCGGTTTACAATCTGAAAGACCTTGCCCCGGCGGTCGAAAAACTCATGGGTTCGCAAAATCCGGCGATTCGCAGCGCCGCCGAAGCCGCCGGCGCGAAATTGGGCGTCGCCGCCGCGCTAAAACCGCTCTATGACCAATTGGGTGACAAGGACTTGAACGTCCGCCGCCATGCGGCCGAATCCTTGTTGCGGGTCAAGCCGTTTGATGAGGCCGACCGCGCCGCCCGGGAGAATGCGGCGTTGGCGTGCGTCGGCAAGCCGGCGGAAGACTACGCGATGCGGGTGTTGGCGACCTGCGGCGGCCCGAAAACCGTCGAAACGCTCGCACCGATTCTCGATGGCGACGACGTTCGCCGCGCGATTTACGCCGCTTGGGTCATGGCCCAATTGCCCGACAAAACGGCCGCCGAGAAGGGCATCCGCCGCGTGGCTATTTTCGGACTTTTCAATCATTGTGTTTATCAACAGGGCGCGGGCATTGACTTTTCGATCGCGCCCGATTTGAATTTTCACCAGATGACCGGGCGGCTGAACCCCGATCCTCGCGCGTATGCCGGCGGCGAGGGGCCGGTGCGAATCCCCGAAAAACTGCTGTCGATTTTTTCATTCGACGAGGCGGAACAGCCATTTGCCGTTCGGTGCTATCGGCTGACCGAAAGCAGTGAATATGGTTGGTTTATGCTGCAATCGAATGTGGATTTTTTGCACGCGAATTGGTGGAGCGGACGTTCTTCCAAGCCGGACATGGACAAAAGCCACTTGCCGTTGCTTCGGGAAGTCGCCGTTCGCGATTCACATATTGAACGTTTGATGGTGCAAGGGCGCCCGGTGTCGCATTTTTCTATTCGCCGGCTTGCGGCGCAGGCGATTGCCGCCATCACCAAGGAAAAAGCCGCGTATATCGGGCTGGTGGGCGAAACGCTCGACAGCGAGGCATTTCCCAAGCCGTATCCGAATCAGGAGCAGCTTTTGGCGACGTATTTCGTCGATCGGATCGAAAACGCGCGGCTTGTGCCAAAACCGCAACGTGACGCCGATTGGCGGCGCATCGACTTTTGCCGAGAGCCGATCCGCAGGACGGAAGAAAGACTCCGATGCCGCCTCGGGGATGCGATTCGACAGGAGGCCAAGCGTCGCGGTGTCGATGTGTCGCAAATTGTAAAAGAAGACGAGCCGCCGCCCCCGATCCCTCCGGATGAATCGTGACGGTTTTGCGAAAGTTTTCAGCCTAAGGCCGCCGTGCAATATCGTGGCGAAAAACGCCCCCTAACGCGCGATCGTGAAATAAAACGTGGAGCCGCGGCCGACGTCGGAAGTCAGCCAAAGGCGGCCGCCGTGCCGCTCGACGATTTTTTTGCACAGCGCCAGTCCGATGCCCGTGCCGGGATATTCGCCCTCGTGCAATCGCTGAAACATCTGAAATATCCGCTCGAAATGCTCCGGCGCGATTCCGATGCCGTTGTCTTCGACCGCAAAACGCCAGCAAAGGCCGTCGAGTGATGCGGTGACGCAAACCTTCGTTGCGGCGTCGCCCCGAAATTTGATCGCGTTGTCGAGCAGATTTTGGAGCAACTGCACCAATTGCGTTGAATCGCCCGTGACCGTCGGCATCGGGCCGATATCGATCTCGGCGTTGCACTCCCGGATCGACGCTTCGAGGTTCGCCGTCGCTTGAACGAGCGTCGAACGCATATCGACCGGTCGGAACAGATTCTGAGATCGACCCGCGCGCGAATATTCCAAAAGATCCTCGATCAGTTGATTCATGCGCGTAGCGCCGGCGGCGATCTGGCTGAGATAATTGTGGGCCGTCTCGTCAAGTTGCCCGCCGTATTCCTCGTGGATCAACTGGCCATAGCCGGAGATCGTCAACAGGGGCGAGCGAAGATCGTGGGCGACGATCGACGCGAAATTTTCCAACTCGCTATTGCTGCGAGCAAGTTCTTCCGTGCGAAGCATCACGGCCTGTTCCAAATCCATGGCGTAACGATCGACCCGTTCGAGACACGCGCGATGAACGTGCCGCAACAACTCGGCTGGGTCGCTCAGCCGCTCGACATACGCAAACGCGCCCAGGTTGATCGCCTCCTTGATCGAATCGTACGAGGCCGGACCGGTGTAGAGGATGACGTGAATATGGTCGTCGAACTCGCGAATGCGTTCCAAAAGCTGCGTGCCGGTAAGGTCTGGCAAGCGGTAATCGACCACGGCCACGCCGAAATCGCACTGCTGAACGTGCAAGAGCGCCTCTCGGGCGGAGCTGCATCCGATGACGTGAAACTTCTCCTCGCGGAGAATATCGCACAGCAATTGCAAATCGGCTGCGTTGTCTTCGACGACAAGCACTTGTGAAAAACGATCCATACGCAACCTCGGCTCACCTCGTGTTGCCCCAGCAGCCAATGCACTAACGTGACACCTATCGGAAGTTTTGTCTAGCCGGCCAGGCGTCGCGGCGTGGTTTTCCGCGATGTCCTGTGCAACAGGTGGTTCAAGGAACGCAACAGGCAGGGCGGACGGAGGCGCCTACTCTGCATGTTTGTTTTTATTGCGCCTGGTTGGGCGGAATCGTCGCGGCGCGTTACACGTCCAAGGTGTAGCCGGGGCGATAGGTGGGCTTGATCATCGACTCCAATCCCTTGGTGTTCGGCGAAGTCATGGTTTTGGCGTCCCATTCGACCTTTTCGCCCTTGCCCTTGTCGGCGACCCAAACGGCCAAATTACCCAACAGGATGGTTTCGGTGAGTCGGCCGGCATAGGCGGAGAAGTTCGAGACGGCCGGTTGATAATCGGCGGCTCCGATCGTCTTGATCGCGCGGATCCATTCCGCGAAATGGCCCGGCGAATTTTCGTACTTTACTATCGGAACAGTCAAACCCTTGGAGAACTTGATGGGGATTTCGCAATAGTCGCCCGGCGCGTACAACGTGCCTTTTTCGCCCTTGACGAGGCAGCCGGAAGAAAGAAATCTCCGATCCCTCTCGAGAGCGTCGCTGTACAACGTCTTCATTTCGGCAAGCAGTTCGTTGTCGGGAATTTTTCCGCCGTCGTACCAAAAAAGCTTCAAGGCCGCTCGGCCGTCCAAGGCGGGATAATCGAACACGATCGTCGACCACTTCGGATAGCTGTCTTTGTTGTGGCCGGAGGTCTCCGCTTGGATGGAAACCGGATCGCGAAGGTTTAGGGCCATGTAGGGCATGTTGACCGTGTGGCAGGCCATGTCACCGAGAGCGCCGGTGCCGAAATCCCACCAGCCGCGCCAAGCCGTTGGGTCGTAACCGTTGGCGTAAGGACGCGCCGGCGCCGGTCCGAGCCAAAGGTTCCATTGGAGATGCGCCGGGACGGGCTGAGGCTTCGGCCTTGGGACGCCTTGGGACCACTTGGGCCGGTTGGTCCAAACGTGAACTTCCTGAACCGTGCCAACGGCGCCGGCCTGAACGATAGCCGCCGCGTGACGAAGCGAACCGTAGGACGTTCCTTGGTTGCCCATTTGCGTGGCGACGTTCTTTTCGTTCGCCACCTTGGCCAAGAGCCGAGCCTCGTAAATCGTGTGCGCGAGCGGCTTTTGGCAAAAGCAATGCTTGCCAAGCCGCATGGCCAGCAAGGCGGCCGGGGCATGATTGTGGTCGGGCGTGCTGATCGTCACCGCGTTAATGCTTTTTTCCATTTCTTCGAGCATTTTGCGATAGTCGGTGTAACGCTTTGCTTTGGGAAATCGCTTACTGCCGGTGTTGCCGAGAAGATTTTCGTTGGTATCGCAGATGGCGACCACATCGCCATGTCTTCCGGCATCGTTCGAGTCTTCCGACCCTTTTCCGCCAAGTCCGATGCAGGCGATGGCAATTCGCTCATTGGGCGATTTGCTCTCCTGCGCCTGAACTCCGCCGGCAACCCAAAAACCAATGCCTGTAGCCGCCGTTGTTTGTAAAAACCGACGTCGATTAGTGCCAAAAGACATAGGA
This sequence comes from uncultured Planctomycetaceae bacterium, assembly GCA_964635765.1. GTDB lineage: Bacteria > Planctomycetota > Planctomycetia > Pirellulales > Thermoguttaceae. The sequence continues at coordinate 7,027 of CAZWNM010000024.1, forward strand.
AACCAAACTCCTGTAAAGCAGCGAAGAACACCGGAAGGGCATGGCCGCTTCGCAAACCGAGCGAACCGGCATGGCAGGATGGTAAAATACGAAGGCTTGACCAACCTCCGCACAACAGTCAGAATAACAACCCCGTATGCAAAATGCAAGCGGAAAGACGGCAAATTGTCGGCCCCCAATTGGAACATGTCTTACGGCGTTTTTTCGTTCTTTGACCATTTGCACGTCGGAGATTTTTTCCGTTACGCTTGGGACTATGGCGGACGGAGAGGTGACAGAGCGATGTCGTTGCCGCCAAACCCGCCGCAATGCCACCCACCAAGAGGAGTTCGCGCAATGAGACGTTTCTTTGTGTTATCGGTTATCATGGCGATTGTCGGCTTGTGCGATTCCGTTGCGGCGGCGCAAACGTCCGCGGATGTCGCAGCCGCCGTCAAACGCATTGAGTCGCTCGGCGGCGGCATTCGATACGATGCCGACAACCATGTAATCGGCGTGGACCTCTTGGAGCGTTCGGCCACGGACGCCGACGTCAAACTGCTGACGGCTTTCACGACGTTGCAAGAGCTTTCGCTTTGGGGCGCCGAGATCACCGACGCCGGCGTCAAGCTGCTGCCCGGCTTCCCGAAATTGACAGATCTGGTGTTGGAGAACACGGAAGTAACCGACGCCGGCCTGCAATCGCTCAAGCAGATGCCCCAGTTGAAGTCGCTGAATCTCCGCCGCAGCACGTACATGACCGACGCCGGCTTGGCCAACGTCAAAAATCTTTCCAACCTCGAACGGCTGTCGTTGCTCTACAACAACATCACCGACGACGGCCTCGCGGAACTGAAGGGCCTCAAAAAGCTGAAACTGCTCGACCTGCGCGGCTGCGTGCAAGTCGGCGACGACGGGCTGGAAAAAATCAAGGACCTAAAAACCTTGAGAAGCCTGAAGCTGCGCAACACGGCCATGACCGACGCCGGGCTGGCTCACTTGGCGGGCCTGACTAATTTAACGCAACTGTCGATCCAAGACGCCCAAATCACCGACGCGGGCCTGAAAGTTCTCGAAAAACTGCCGAATTTGGAAGACCTCGACGTATTCCGCTGCTACGGCGTCAGCGACGATTTTTTCCAGTCGCTCCGCGGGCTGACCCGCTTGAAGCAATTGACCGTCCGCGATACGCCGATCACCGGCTCGAACTTGGCCGTCCTGCAAAATGCGAAGCACTTGAAGAAGCTTGATCTGAACGAAACGCAGGCGAACGATGACGCCATGCGGCAAGCGGCCGAATTCGAGTCGCTGCAGACGCTCGAACTGTGGCATACGCGCGTCACCGACACCGGCCTCGTGCATCTTGCCTCGTTGAAAGATCTCAAAAGCCTGAATTTACTCGACACGTCCGTTACCGACGCCGGCTTGAAATATCTCGGCAAAATAATCGGTTTGGAAAGCCTGAATCTCAGCTTGACGAAGATCACCGACGCCGGGTTGCCGTATCTGAAAGACCTGAAAAATCTCAAGTCGATCAATTTGGCGCAAACCAGCGTTACCGACAAAGGCATCGAACAGATTCAGAAGACGCTTCCCAACTGCAAGGTGCGGCGGGAATAGCGGATGCTCGTACAGATGTTAGGATTGGGCCAAAAACGACCTGGAGTCCAGTGGACAGGGAGGGAGTCGCACCCTCGACACGTGGATTTTCAGTCCACTGCTCTACTACCTGAGCTACCTGTCCGAATATACTTAACTTGTTATTCTGTAATAACTTACGACGTTTCTTTTTGCTCCTCAGAAAGGTGGTGTCGTCCGCTTACGCCTATTCTTACGCCCGACACCCGTTTCCGACACCCGCTCCGACACCCGACACCCGATCGAAAGCTAAAGTTGTACTGCTATGACGAAACCACCAAAACCGACACCGGATTTTCCACTCTTCGCCCATAATAACGGCCAGTGGGTAAAGAAGATCAAAGGCAAACTTCAATACTTTGGACCGTGGGCCGACCCACAAGGGGCGTTGGCGCGTTACCAAGGAAAGCAATCTAGCGTACCTGTGCCGCCCGAGCCTGTCAAGGCTGGCCGACCTAAAAAACCACGCAAGTCGTATCCCCTCTATGCTCATGCGTGCGGGAGATGGGCCAAGAAGATCAACGGGAAGCTGCGGTACTTTGGCACATGGGACGATCCACAAGGGTCGTTGGAAATGTGGCTGGCCCAAAAAGACGACCTGCTGGCCGGACGAGAACCGTCTGCGCCGGGGGAAGGATTGACCGTCTTTGGTTTGGTCAATAGGTGCTTAGAGAGCAAAGAGTTGGCCGTGGCAACCGGAGAGTTGAGCCAGGGCAGTTGGGACGACTACCACGTCATAGGCGGGGCGATTATAAAAACTTTTGGCGAAAACAGACTAGTTACAGATTTGCGACCGACCGACTTCGAGAAGTTGAAACACGAATTCACCAAAGGAATCGGGAAGAAACGCAAGGGGCACGGACTGGTTTCATTGATGAACGACATCGTTCGGTCGAAAGTTATTTTCAACTATGCGTACAAGCAAGGGTTGATTGACCGACCATTGGTATTCGGGGACGGGTTTAAGAGGCCAAAGCCAAATGTGTTGAGGCGGGAGCGGCGTGTCCGAGGTAAAAAGATGTTCGAGGCGTCACAGATTCGGGCGATGCTCGTCAAGGCACGCCCCCAGCTTTTCGCCATGATATTGCTCGGCATCAATTGTGGGTTTGGCAATCACGACTGCGCCACGTTACCGATCTCGGCGTTGGACTTGGAACGCGGCTGGGTGACGCATCCCAGACCCAAAACAGAGGTTCATCGCCGTTGTCGTCTCTGGCCTGAAACAGTGAAGGCACTCCAAGAAGTCTTAACTCGCCGGCCTCAAGTTCCTTTCGATGCGGTGTTCGTCACAAAGTATAGCCAGCCTTGGACGCCTAAATCGAACCATGACGATCCTATCGGTAAAGAAATGACCAAGCTGCTTAAATCACTGAGTTGCCACCGTCCCGGCCTTGGATTCTACGCTCTTCGGCACACGTTCGAGACCGTCGCAGGCGAGTGCCGAGATCAAGTCGCTGTGGACTTTATCATGGGGCACTCGCCGCGAAGCGATGATATGTCCGCAATATACCGCGAACGCATGACCAAGAAACGTCTGAAGCGGGTTGTCAGTCGCGTCCGCAAATGGCTTTTCAATAGTACGTCTTCCCAGAAAGCTGCGATTGCACCGTGCGTACCGGCTTTCGAGTCCTGCGCGAGTCCTGAAACTGCTCCAAGTCTTGACTTGTGACTCGATAACGCGGGCGTCCCCCGAGGTTCTGCGCGACGTTGATCGCGGTTAGTTCGCCCGAGCGTATCCACGCCAGGATTTTGTCAGCATTCACGCCCAGTTGTTTAGCGACCTGGGGTGGCGTCAATGTTTCGTTCAAGGTGTTTCTCCAAAGCGGTCTGAATCTGGTCATCGGTGATATTGTCAAACAAGATGTCGCCACATTCCTTGCACCGCAAGATGTGCATGTCGGTCACAATGACGTGGTGCAGCGTTCCATCGCGTAGGCAGTCAATCTCGTAGTGGTCAATTGTCGCCACATCGACGGCTATCTTGCCACACTCGAAGCAGTGTGACGGGTAGCGGAATATCCGCTTCCAGTTACGGGCGAACTCTTCCTGGCTGACCAAGCACGGCCGTCGTTTGCTGCCTTTGCCCATCATTTAACCTCATGCTGTTTGATCCACGCTTTGACCTTTGCTTGGGCGTCTTCGGCAATCGGCGTGCCAAGCACGTGATACGCCGCTTCCAATAGCACAGCCT
>CAZWNM010000025.1:0-10682 GCA_964635765.1 uncultured Planctomycetaceae bacterium
AACCACATCATGGCGTTGTCGCGGATGAATTGACGCACTTCCTTGCGGCCGTAGTCGGGGCGCGTGGAACCCCAGGGGGTCTCGGCGTGCCAGTCGTTGTAGAAGTAGATGCCGCCCATGTTGTTTTCGCTCCAACCATCGAACTGCCAGAGATCGAGATCGCCGGGTCCGAAGTGGTTATAAACGACGTCGAGGATTACCGCCAAGCCGGCTCGATGCGCCGCCTTGACGAACCGCTTGAAGCCGCTCGGGCCGCCGTAGTTGGTTTCCACGGCGAAAATGCAAGAGGGATTGTATCCCCACGACAATTCACCGGCGAACTGCGCCAAGGGCATCACTTCCAGGGCGTTTACGCCCAATCGCTGCAAATGGCCGAGTTTTTGCAGGGCTTCCTCGAACTTGTCCGAATGCCCGTCTTCCTTGTCGTGAAAGGTGCCTAAGTGCATTTCATAAATCACAAGCTCGTTGACCGTGGGCATATGGAAATCGTCGCCTTCCCAATCGAATTTTGGGTCGTAGACGACCGCGTTGCCCACCGAGCTGGTAACCTGGCGCGCGTAGGGGTCGATTCGCAACAGTTGCTTGTCACCGTTGACGAGGAGGTAGCGATACTCGTCGCCGGCGGCGGCCGTGACGATGTCCGCATACCAGTAGCCCTCGTCGCCTTCCCGCTCCATGGGGTTCGTGGTCGCCCAATCGTTGAACGAGCCGACGACGTACACCGCATCGGCATGCGGCGCCCATACGCGAAACGCGACGCCCGACTTGTGCGGAGTCGCGCCCATTCCCGTGGTAACTTTCTTGGGTGCAAGTGTTGGCATGGTAGTAATCCTTAAATCTGGAGCCGATCCAATCGCGATAACTTGTCGCAGTCGCCGGCCTATTGCTCAATCGCTTTGTCGACGGCCTTCTTGACTTTGTCGGCGACTTTCTGGGCGCTTTGCTTGGCTTTGCCGACCGCTTGATCGGCCTTTCCCTCCTCGCGAAGGCCGTCATTGCCGATCAGCGCGCCGGCAGCTTCCTTGATTCGTCCTTTTGCTTCGTCCGTCTTGCCGCTCATCATAGCGACTCCTTTTTCTTGAGGTTATTCTGTAAAGTTATTCCCTCGGGAAATCGGCTCCGCGTGCAACCTTTTCCCACGCCAAGAACTCCTTGCGTAATTCGTCGAGCTTTGCCATGGCGCCGTCGTAAGCGTCGTTGCCGAGAAGAAGATGATGGGGCGGATTCCGGGACTCGACCGCCTTGACGATCGCGTGCGCGGCGCGAACGGGATCGCCGGGTTGCCTGCCGGAAATGGCGCGCACGCCGGCACGCCATGCGCCGGCTGTCGCGGCGTAATCGTCAATTTGCCGCTTGCTTTCGTTTGCCGAACGCCCGGCCCAGTCGGTGCGGAATCCGCTCGGCTCGACGAGCATCACCTTGATGCCCAGCGGTTCCACCTCCTGCCAAAGCGCCTCGGAAAGACCTTCGACGGCGAATTTCGTCGCATTGTAGTAGCCGATCGACGGAAAGGAACGCAGTCCGCCGATGGAAGAGAAATTGACGATAAACCCCTTGCGTCGTTTGCGCATTCCAGACAGAACCGCATGAGTCATGCGGCCGAGACCGAACACGTTGATGTCGAACATGCGGCGCACTTGATCTTCCTCGCTTTCTTCAACGGCCGCGAAATAGCCGATGCCCGCGTTGTTTACCAACACGTCGATGCCGCCGTATTTCTCTTCGGCTGCCTTGACGGCCGCGCCGCTTTGGTCCCTATTCGTGACGTCGAGCTTGAGCACCAACGCATCTCCCTGGGTCGCCAAGTCTTTCACGTCATCGGGATTACGCGCGGTCACCACCGTGCGGTAACCGCTCTCGAGCAGATATTTGGCCAGTTCGCGACCGAAGCCGGTCGAGCAGCCTGTAATAAACCACACGGGCTTTTCGGCACTCGCCGATTTCTCGTTCTTCGTCGTCATCGTCGTATCTCCTCCAATAGGAACGCGGATAGCCGTTCACCAACAAACGCCTTATCCTAAGCTTTCCGGCCGCATGATTCGTACTTCTCGCTGCACACATCATCCGTTTCGGACGGCTCGTGTTTTTCCGCGGGCGTTTTGTCCGGCCGCGGTCCCTGATCGGTCGGTGGACCGCATTGAGCCAACGGCTTCGGTTTCGCTTCCTCTAAAACGGCGCCGGCAAACTGCGTCAATCGCAGTTCAATGGCGGCCCCCGCAGAACCCTCGCCGAATTGCGAATCCATCTCTTGCGATCCAATGCCAAGCGCGTGAAGGATTTCGACGGTCAAGTCCCTCGCCGCTTCCCTGACGGCTACATTCGACTCGTTCATGATCGCTTTTCCTTTCATCCAAAGGCGGCGTGCCTTTTTCCCATTCTCATAGGCTTGCGTCCGCCGAGCTTCGACCAATAAGAAAGTACAGCACCATACCTACGACCGGCAATAAAAGGATGAGCACGATCCAAAGCACCTTGCGCAGGACTTCAGAGTGCCCGACCAGCACGCTGACGATGGCAAAAATGTCCAAGAGCAAAACAACCACGCCAACCAAACCCATTGTCGTCGGGAACATTTTAGGTCTCCTTTGTAAAGTCAAGTTCTCTGAATCACGCCGCTTGCTTCTTCAGCATCAAGCGCACGGCTAAACTGTCGATTCTCGACTGAGGTTCAACCGGCCACACACGACAAGAACTACTTGGTCGTCTCGGTGGTCGTCTCGGTCGTCTTTTCGGTCTTTGCGCCGCCGACGCCTTTCGCCGTCGTAGGGACGGTTTTCGTCGTGTCGGTCGTCGTCAAGGTTTTCTCGCCCGTTACCTTGCCATCCTTGGTCTCCGTTGTCGTCGTCTGGGTCTTGTACTCGTCGGTGCCCTTTTGGGTTTCGCAGCCGATGATGAACGTAACCAAGGTGACCACCAGAACGAATGCTAGAAATCGCGTCATGACAATACCCTTTCTCAAAAAAGCCGGCCGCGCCTCTTCCGTCGGCAGGAACCGTTCCTGCCGTGGGCGCCGGCCCTAACGTTATACAGGAACCGAATCACAGGTTCGCTTTTCACAATTGTTATCAATGCCGTCCAAGTCGCGGCCGTCCAAGTCGCGGTTCGCAGGTCCGTCAAGCACTCCGCCACGGCAGTCGAAGCGGGAGCCGTGGCACGGGCAGTCCCATGTCTTCTCGGCGTTGTTCCAATGAACGATGCCGCCAAGATGCGGGCAGATTGCCGAACACTCGTGGCAAGTTCCCTGCTCATCGCGGTAAACGGCTATTTTTGCCAGGCCGCGACGGAGGACCGCGCCCTCGCCTGGTTTAATCTGCGTGGTCGACTCGACATCGCCGCCGGTCAGCCAGTCGCCGTATTGCTTGGCGAGGTTGAAGTTCTCTTTAACAAACCGGCCCAGGGCGCGCAGGATTTTTCGGGCGGGGTCATAGAGCGTGGTCCATGGGTTCTCTCGACCGAAAATCAGGTCGGTCAGGAGGATGCCCGCGATGGTGCCATGCGTCAGACCCATTCCCGAGTCGCCGGTCACGATGAAGACGTTCGGATAATCCAGCGGATTTTGCCCGATGAAAGCCAGTCCGTCGATGGTCTCCAGCACCTGGCCCGACCAACGATATTTGACTTCCTGAATCATCGGGAATCGTTCGCGCGCCCATGTCTCTAGGCGGGCATACGGATCAGAATGGGCTGGGGCTTGGCCGGTCTTATGGTCCTCGCCGCCTACGATCAATATGTCTTGCAATAGGTCTTGCCGCGCGGACCCGCTCTGCTCCGTCACGCCGACTTCCGCCGCGATCGGATGAACGCGCACATAGTGGTAAGGGTCAAGCGTGTCCCAGTAGAGCGCCGTCGCGACCGCTCCATGCGGCACGATGGCGCCGATGACGTAGGTCATGTAGGCGGCCTGTTTGGTATGCATCTCCACAAGGTCGTTGACCGGCGAATTCGTCGCCACGACGACGGCATCGGCGGTGACGGTGCAGCCCTTGGATGTCTTGACCCGTGCCGGCTTGCCGCCCTTGATGGTTTTCACGTGCGTTCCGGTAAAGATTCGTCCTCCGGCGCGTTCCATGGCCCTAGCGACTCCGGCCAGATACATAAGCGGGTGGAACTGCGCCTGGCGGGGAAACCGCAAACAAGGCCCCGCATCGAAGTGCAACAGCGGCGACTTCGGGAGAATCTCGACGCCGCTGAGACCGGCTCGATGGGCGGCGGCAAGCTCGCGGTGCAACAACTCCACGGATTCACCGGGCGGGAGGATAAGATAGCCGTCCAGCCGGACGAAGTCGCAGGCGATCTGCTCCGCGCCGATGATGGACTCGATGCGATCGATCGCCGCCGTGTGGCTGGCGGCGGCAAGCTTCGCCCCTTCCAGCCCGTGCAGCCGCTCGATTTCAAAATAGCGGTCGTCGAGCGCATTGCTCAAATGGGCGGTGGTTCGCTGAGTCTCGCCCCCGCCGACGGCGCCGTCATCCAACACGACGACCGACTTACCCTCTTTTGCCAACAGGTACGCAGTCGTAATGCCCGCGATGCCAGCACCGACGATGCAAACATCCGCATGAATGTCCTCTTCCAGGGCGCACCGATCCGGCACAGCCGTTGCCATCCACAAGGAAACGCTTTGACCTAAGTTTTCCCGCTGCATGATTCACACCTTTCACTGCGTCACTCGATTCAACAAACGCTTCATCGATCGCGATTCGGACTGCGTCGCCGGTCCGCGCGATTTCCATGTCTCCGGACGAAACAATCACGCGGACGGCGTTTCAATCGCGCTAGGTTCGTTGTTGACCCAAATTCGCGGCGACTGAATCTCTGCATTGTGCTTGGAATCCAGGCCCGCCTCTTTTAACGCGGCCGTCACGTCGCCGTCCGTCAGAGGCTGGCCCTCCACGTAAACGAGGCCCCAATTGACCGTGTAGCCGCCGTCAATATGCACACCCGTCGCCACTTGCGTGACTAACAGTTTTGGATTCAGCCGCCTCATAAGGTCTTGAACCAACGGAAGCTCGCGTTCCTCGCGGACGGAAAACGCTTTTGGCAACTCTATGACGACTTTCATCGCATCACTCCTTCATCACTCGAATGCTTTCGTGGCGGCTTTCTTCAAAAGCGGTCGTGGGCAACCACGTGTTCCATTTCAATTCAATTTTAATCCAGCAGTCAAGGGTTGACGGGCGGAGGATTTCGACCGTCCGTCTTGTTGAATGGTTTCTCGATGGTGACCGTCGTCCCACGGGGCGTCGTGAGTTTTATTTCATTCTTTTCCGGCTTCTCGGCACATCCGACATTGCCCATCGTAAACATGCCGACCGCCAGCAACGAGGAAAGAACCCGTAGAACACGTTTCGTGTTTGTCATCTTGGAATACCTCTTGTTGAAAAAATCTTCGACGCATTCTTGCACGAACAAAAAATCAGGGCACTCCCCGTTCCACGGCTGCCAGTGCCCTGTTTACGCCTCGGCAGTCTCCGCTCTTCGCCTCCACTTGTTGTGTTCGGTTTGTTGTTTCCGGCTTACCGGCGGCGTCGGAAGCCGAAGTCGTACTCGTCCAATAGGAGGCCGAGCGTGATGCAAAACAGCCCCCAAATGACAGGTTGCGGGATGGCCGGCGACCCGATGCCGCCCAAAAAAAGGACAATCGCCGCTACGATGTAAAAAATCATTCCAATGGTCATGATTAAGCTCCTTGTTGCAAAAGAACGACTACTCTTCGTGACGGGTTGTCAATTGGAAAACACTTTCGTGGCGTCACGGAAGGCTTGGTCCAAATCGTCCCACGCCGACTCGGCTCCCCGCTTAACGTCATCCCAAGCCTCGGCGCTCGAATCGACGACCTTGTTCAATTTGGCGCGGGCCGCATCGCGCTTCACATCCAATTCGGCCATTTTCTGATCCCAACTAGCCCTGGCCGTGCCCTCCAAGTTGCGGCCCTTTGCGCGGAGCATGATAATTTTGCCGTCCAACTCGTCGAGTTTGGCTTCAAGCTTCTTTTGGAACTCGGCCTTCATTTCCTTATAATAAGCGGCCTGGCCGGGATCGCGGCCTCCGTTTTTGGGCGCGACCTTTACGGGCGTAACCTTGACGGGCGGCTGAGCGGCGGGTTCTTTGTCGAGCTTCTTCCGAACCTCTTCCGTGGTTTGCTGGGAATACTCGGCAGCCGTCTTAACCGCCTGGCCGGCATCGCGGCGCACGTCTTCGCCCGTCACCTTTTTCGCCGGCCGATCCTCGGGCTTTCGCTCGCATCCCAGCGCCGCAAACAGCCCGGCAACCATCAACACACAAGCAAATCGAAACATAGGTAATCTCCTTTTCGACAGTGGCGATCAGTTTTGACATGGATGGTCAGAACGGGCGCGGTCCCAGGTAACCCATGAGCAATAGAATCAACAGGATTACCACAACTAATCCAAGTCCGCCGCTCGGGCCATAGCCCCAGTTTCTACTGTGAGGCCACGCGGGAAACGAACCCAGAAGCATCAAAACCAAGATCACAATCAAAATCGTGCCAAGCATTTTCGTTCTCCTTTAACATTGGGAAAAAAAGTGACATTTACTTCTTGTCGTTCTCCTTGGGATTGTCTTGTTTCGCTCCCGCCGGCGGGCCTGCCGGCGCGCTGGGCTGCGGCGCAGGCCGTTCCGCGGCCTTCGATTGCGCAGCGGGTCGTTCAACCGCTCTAGGTTGCGGCGCGACCCGTTCGGCGGCCTTCGGCTCCGATTGCGTTCGCGGCTGCTCCGGCGTTTGAATTGCCCGCCGCTTCGGCTCGACGCTAACATCCGGCTTCGGAGCGTCGTAGTTCTTCGGCGGAACGCGGTCCTTACCAACCTCAACGCCCGGCTTCACCATGATCGGCGAGCCGGGAAGCGGCGCCCTGGTCGGCGTGAATTCCCTGGGGGACGTTCCGGCGGGAGCGCCGCCCTCGGCGTCCAGCTTTTGCCGCTGCTCTCGGAGCCGTTGGACGTCTTGGGCATTCTGCTGGAACTGTTGTCTCTCGGCCGGGTTTACCGGCTGGAATCGAACCGGACTGTGGGCTCGCCTTCCCAGATTGTCAAGCAGCCCCGCAACCCCGGGAAGTCCCACGTTGGAAGTAGCGTCGCGTGCGGTTCGCAATCCGAAGCCCGCCCAGGTGCGCGGCGGCCGGGCGTCCTCGTGATCGCGGCGGTTATCGAAGTCCATCTGTTGGCGTTGTACCCATCCGCTGTCGCCCCGATGCTGCCATCGTTCGTGCGCGAAAATTGGATCATAGCCGTAACGCCCGCTGTTGACGGAAAACCAGGGGTAGTAGCCCTCGCCGCGGTAGTTGGCAGCGTAGTAGTCACCGAAGTAGTAGTGTTCGTATCGCGGCCGTAAAAAGAGATGGTTGGCAAACACGTTCAGATCGATCACTGCTGTCGGCGAGTACGAAAAACCTCGTCGCCCATATACGTCCGCGCTAAAATACACGGGCGCGAACAGCACGCCGCGCCGGGCGACGGAGTAATCCCAGTAGCCGTCGCTGAAGACGTAGCCGCGGGGCGTCCAAATGTAATGGGCGGGAATCCAGACCCAATCCGGCTGCACGGCCGCCCAGAATCCTGGCCGCCAAGCATAGCGATTATTCTGCCACACCCAGCAGCCGGGCAACCATGTTTGGTCGGATGAAGTCGCGGCAGCGCTGGGCCCGACTTCGACGCTCGCGGGCGGTTCCGGCAAATACTGTACCTCGTTCGCCTTGGCATCGGCCCAATAGCCGGAAGTCCATTGAACGCCTTGCGCGGACTTGCCCCAATAACCGGGCACCCACTGGCGACCGGGCGGCAGGGCGCGCCAGACGCCGCTGACCCAGAGGAAATCGTTCCGCTCGTCGTCCCAGCCCCAGTAGCCTGGAATCCACGCGACGTTATCGCCTTCCGGCCGTTGTGCCGGCGGCACTTCTTCAATGGCGGCCGGCGGCGTTTTCGGCGCCACGATGCCCGGCTCGGGGTTGTAAGTCACGGTTTCGGCGAAGGCCTCGTGAACCGGCCCGCGCGTGAGCACTTGCACCCCTTCCTCGGCATTGGCCGCGGCAGGTTGCGGGGACGGCGCCGGCGGCGCCGAGACAGCCTTGTACAAGCCGACGCCCAATCCTATAGCCACCAGGGCGCTAACCACGCCCCATTTGTAGAAATGACGCACATTCATACTAGTTCTCCCTTGTAAAATTGGATTCGTTGGTAAGAGCAAGTTCTTCGATTGGAGCGAATTCGTTCGTAAGAGCGGGTTCGTCCGAGTAGTTTTCGTTTCCTGTTTCCGATAACACGCCTCGCCGGCCCTGCCATCCTTCTTCGATCGCCACTTCAATATCCAACACAACCCTTTCGGATTGGGACTGCGACGATTCAAACGCTTCCAGCACGGCGGCCAGCGCCAACTGCTTGACGTAATGCGAATCGCAACGGCCGCACACAATGACGCGCCCATCAACAGTATCGACGTGCAGATCATGGAGGCGGCCGCCGGTTCGTCGAGTAATCGCGCATTCCAGGCGGCCGTTTTGTTCCGCCAGCGTGAAACGCAGTTTCGGATGCGCGAGTATGGCGTGAAGTCGTTCGGCCAGCCGATCGGCCGTCAGCGGCTTGAGTTGATAGTCGCTTACCGGAAAGCGTGATATCGCCTCTAAGAGACGAGCCTCGCGGCACGCGGTAAGGACCAACACGGGAACGTTTGCCAACTCAGGCGACTCGTCCATCATCGAAAGAACTCCGTCGCCGCCGCCCCAGGGCAACTGCGGTTCCAACACGAGCATATCCGGCACGCGCTCACGCAGCCGAGCGACGCACTCCAAGCCGTTTGCGGCCATGATCAATTCAAAGCCCTCCTGTAAAAGAGGCCCTCGATACACGGGATGAAGCGACTCATCGGGATCGGCCATTAAGACCCGAATAGTTTTTGAACCGTTTGACCGCGGTTTAACGGCAGCATTGTTGTTTACCATAACACCCCTCCTTGAGACTGTATATTTCTAAAAAATGTGCGAGCCGCCGCTGTAACTTCATCTCCCGTCGCTTCTACTGTCTGAGGCCTCGCCCTCGGAATCCAGCCCCCAGGAAAGACAACACCGCGAGAACGAGGAAGATAACAAAGATTATCTTCGCCCCTTCAAACGAAAGAGCCGCCACTCCCGCGAATCCAAAAAAGGCGGCGATCAAAGCGATCACCAAAAACGTAACTGCAAGCTGTAACATGTTCAGGTCTCCTCGAAAAACGGTAAATTCAGTTTCTGACTTGCTCACGATCGGCGTCGCTATCGACGGACCAATCATCCTCTAAATCCTCCTCGGCCAACCACATCTCTTCCCGATCGAGGTCGTCGCGCTCGCATTGCATACATCCTGCCGAGTTCGCATTTTCCAGCGTATTTCCGTCCCAACGAACCAGGCATGGCGCGGTGCCGTCGTCGTCGATCCGAACGATGGTTCCCGCCCACCCTTCAATGGAGGAATCCGGATAGTCCGGGTCCGCAACACCGTACCGCACGCGCACGCTGGTTCCCACCGATAATCGCGTCGTTGTCGTCATTGTTTGATACATGGCAATTCATCCCTCCCGATAAACACAATTCGCCAACCGGTCCGGGTGCCGGTTTTTCACTTCATTTTTTTCCGAACGCTTCCACCTTTTCTTTGGCCTTGCCCTCGTCGGCTCGAAATTTGCCTTGGTCCGCAGTGATCGTAACACCTGACGTTTGGTCCGTTCTATAGGTGGAAAGATGGAACCACCCTAGGTAAAACCCTAAGCCGGCAACGCCGACCAAGAGCAGAAACACCACGCCAAATAGAGTTTTCATGTTGTTTTTTTTCTTCCCGCCGGCTGAACGCATCGTTAGGCGGGCTGTCCAGCCTCGGCCCGGATGCGTTCCCACACCTCCGATCGATGGACGGGCACATCGGAATCGACCTCGAAGCCGAGTTTCACTTTCGTGCCTTGAATGCCAAGTACCGTGACTTTTAACAAGCGGTGGATTCCGTCGGCCCCGCCGATCACCACCGATTCCAGATTCTTCCTCGATAGAACTAACATGGCAAAACCTCCGTTTTTTGTGACGCATCTCCCGATCCGTTCCCGCTCCAACTGCCGGCGGGCACGTCCTGGGCGAGTAAAAACACCTGCACCATTGTGCCGTTCGTAAAGACCTGCACCACGGTGCCGGAAGCCGGCTCGACTTCCGCAGTTGCCCCGCGCACCTCGACTCCGGTAATTTTCTTGATTTCTTCGCGCAGCGAATCGGCGGAGTCGCTGAACAACTGGCGATGGAACTCTCTCACCTGGGCGGCGCCGGCCGGGCTTTGGGCCAATGCCTTCTCGGCGGGCGACAAGGCCCCGTGCAGCGTAATCACGAGCGTATTCTCGCTCAGGATCACGGCCACCGATTGCGGCACGTGGCCCGTTCGCCGCTGCTCGAACGCGCTAGCCACTTTGGCGATCTGATGTGCCACGCTCGGTTTGAGCTTTTCCATTGGATTCCCCTTCGCAAGTAAGACGAGAGAACGTTTTCCATCGCCAATTCATCGCCAAGAACGAAAAAAGCCGACGTGGCTGAATACCCTGGGGTACTCGACCACGTCGGCTTACTCTCGAACGAGCCCCTCGGCATGGCCGAGTTGCTCTCCATCTAGTCATCCGACAACTTCACCGGAAAAGCCGCGGCAAAAAAAAGTCCGCA
>CAZWNM010000026.1:0-10532 GCA_964635765.1 uncultured Planctomycetaceae bacterium
TTTCCACTGAAACAACTTCCGCCGCAACCATCGGCGCGACGACGGTTGCCGCGGCCGCTCGGCCGGCCAATCCCATCACGGCCGATGACGCCGCCAATGGCCTGGTCCGTCCAAATTCCTTCGCCACATCGTCTCTGCCGACCGAAACCGGCTGAGTCTCAGGAAATTGGCCGTCAAAACTCGGATCGATCGCGCGGATGCGGTCGGCCAACGGCGGATGCGTGGCGAATAAATTGAAGAACGAATTGCAAAAAGCGTCGCCGAAAAACATGTGCGAAACCTCTTGGGCGTGCGCGTCGCGGATATGCGAGCCTTCGCTCAAGCCGCCGATTTTTTTGAGCGCGCCGGCGATCCCGCTCGGTTGGCGCGTGAATTGCACGGCCGAAGCGTCGGCCAGAAATTCGCGCTGCCGATTGATCGCGCTCTGAATCAGCCGTCCGAAGAAAACGCCGAGATAGCCGAAAACAAGCAATGCAATGCCGATCGCAAATATCGGCAAGCCGCTGTTGCCTTTTTCTGAATCGCGGGAAGAAGAGACCGAGCCGCCGATCCGCATGACGTAATAGCCGACGACGGCCAGTACCAAAATGCCGTAAACCACACCCATCAGGCGAAGATTCAGCCGCATGTCGCCGTTGAGAATATGGCTGAACTCGTGGGCGACGACGCCTTGCAATTCTTCTCGACTCAGATACGTGAGCGCGCCGCTGGAAACCGCGACCACGGCGTCGCCGGGCTGATGGCCGGCCGCAAAGGCGTTGATGCTCGTTTCCTGGTCCAACACATAAACCGGCGGGACGGGCACGCCCGAGGCCAACGCCATTTCTTCGACGACGTTCAGCAAACGCCGCTCGGCGAGATTGGTGGTTTGCGGATCGACGGGCCTGCCGCCGAGCATGAGCGCGACGGTTTCGCCGCCGGCCGAAAGCTCCGACATTTTATACAAACTGCCCAACAGCACGACCGAGAGCGTGCCGAGCGTGACCCAGCCCAGCAGTTGCGGTTGCCAAAGCGACGGAGCGGCAATGACAGGCGGTTCCGTCGGCGCCATTTCGTATCGGCCGTACCTGTCGCGTTGCAACGCATGAATTGCACGAGCGCCAGTGCCGGCATGGCTTGTGGCGAAAGCCAACGCGAGATAGATCGCGGCGATAATGGCGGCCACCGAAAAAACAAAGAGCACCACAAGCCGCGTCGTTTGGCGGCGTGCATGGTCTTGCCGGTCGAAAAAATCCATCGCCATAATTTAGAAGGAAACCTTCGGGGCTTCCCGCTCGGCGGGCTGCTCGGTCTCGAACAAACTGGCCGCTTGAAAATTGAACATCGCGGCGATGATCGACGACGGAAACACTTCCCGCTGCGTGTTGTAGGTCATCACGGAATCGTTGTACGCCTGTCGGGCGAACGCGATTTTGTTCTCGGTGGCCGAAAGTTCCTCTTGCAAGGCGAGCATGTTTTGATTCGCCTTGAGGTCGGGATACGATTCGGCGACGGCGAACAGCCGGCCCAAGGCGCCGGTCAATTGGCCTTCCGCGCCGCCGAGTGCGGTCATGGCCGAGGCGTCGCCCGGCGTGCGAGCGGCTTGCTGCCCCGCCGTGTAGGCCAAGTTTCTAGCCTGGGTAACCGCTTCGAGCGTCTCGCGCTCGTGCTTGATATAGCCCTTGGCCACTTCGACCAAGTTTGGAATGAGATCGTAACGGCGTTTCAGTTGCACGTCGATTTGCGAATAGGCGTTTTTGTAACGGTTTCGCAAGGCGACCAAGCTGTTGTACATGCCGATGACGATAACGACAAACAGCAGGATAATCGCCAGCACGACGATGAGAGCGATAAGCACGATTTTCATGGAAACAGTTCCTTTCGTGGAAGTTTTTTATTCATGCGGCGTTCGTCGCCGATTTTTGGATATAAATATGTTAGAGGAGCTTCTTAAAATCTTGCGGTGAAAGATCGGCATCCCGTGCGATGACGCCCATTGTAATGGCATGAATAGGATTGTGTCTTGGAATAATTAGTCGCGTTGTTCCGTCCGACATCACAATATGTTTGCCTTGCCTGATGATTCGATAACCGAGTTTTTCAAATACGCGAACCGCCTGTTCCGCGCTGACTCCGGAAATCTTCGGCATGTTACACCGTCACTTCTTCCTCGGTGATGCTGAAGATGGATTTTTCGGCATCTTCGCTTGCCAACCACTCGCGGATGGCGTCGCGGATATTTTCCAATGCTTCGGCTTTCGTCGCTCCTTGAGAATGGCATCCTTTTAGCAAGGGACAGCTTATCGCAACTCCCTCGTTCGTTTCAATCATGACAACGCGGTAATTCAAGATTTGCCCTCCACCTTTTTCTTTTTACAAGAATGCACGCAAATTCCCCACCAAAAGTGTACTCCGTGTCCAAAATGCAATCAAGCCTGCAACCCGGCTCACCAAAGCCAATTCAGCCGTATTGCCGTGCCCGGCGAAGTTTTCGCAATCGGCATAAGGCGACGGGTTTTCGCCGAATATCGCCTATTTGGCAGGTTTTTCCGTGGACACAGCCCCCGTGGCCTTGGATAATGGAGGCTATGGCAGATTTCTTCGCACCAACGCGCAAATTCTACATGCACCCGGCCCACCGTGCCGTCGGTGTATTGGGCGCACGGTCCGTACTGTCTTCGTCCAACGAGACGGAATCTTGGAAAACGGAACCCGAGACTGAGCTGAAGCATATCCTGCTTGTTGCCGACGCCAAGGATTATCTTGCACAAGCTTCGTTGGCGTTGTTCGAGCGAATTCTCTTGGGACACGGCAATGTGCGATGCCACCGCGTCCCTTATGCTTCGGCCGGCATGGAACGGCTTGCCGGCGCCGATGGCACGGTTATTTTCGGCCGAGGGTTTCATGTCGTTCGCGGCTGGGCGGGCTTGAATACCGATCGTTTACTGGATGACACCACTCTGCATGGCGATGCGACAGAGATGGAACTTGAGATCGCTGCCGTAGGGCAACACCCGGTTCTCGACGGAATTGGCGGGTTTAAGTCTGTTTGTAAAATTGCCAGCATGCCGCAAATTGCCCAAAATTCCGTCTGCGTGCTGGCCGGCAGGGCGTCGGGGCGGGTTTTTCCCGTTGGCTGGACGCATCAAGGCCGTGGCCGAATGTTTTCCACATTATTAGGCCAACCGGAAGATTTTCACCGTCGGGCGTTTGTTCGGCTGGCGTTGAATGCCATCGATTGGGTGAGCGAACGTTAGCAACCCACCCGCAAGAAGTATTTTTGCCGCTGTCAGCCGCAAAGCCACGTTCCAAAACATTCTCGCCACCATTCCGCGAAACTATTGCTGGAAAAGTTGGTCGCAACGACGTAAGATCAACGTATTGGTGGTTTTGTCGCAAAATGGGATGCCCTATGCCCCATTTTGCAAGAAATGCGAGGAGCTAGGGTGATGATCCGCAAATTGCTGTCGGGAATTCTGACGCCGGCTTTTTGGGTCGGCTGGTTTTGTTGGGGCGTTCTAGCTATCGGTCTGCCGCAATCGTGCAAGGCCGTCGAAGCGCCCACGGCCAACTACTACAACAATTTCGGAATGTTTTACGACGGCGATTACCGCGACGCCCTCAGGGCGTTTCAGTCGGAATCCCGCGGTTCGATCAAAACGTCACAGTCGCGCTGGATCGACTCGATCTGCTACGAAACCATGTGCGGCGAGTGCTACTACCAGATGGGCCGGTTCGACGAGGCGTTGCAATGCTATACCAACGCCCTGGACGTTTACGCCAGGTTTCCCGACTGGATGGCGAAGGTCCAGTTTCATGCGGCCATTCGCGACGCCGGCGTGGGCGCGCGCAAGGCGGTGCCTTGGGGCGTCAGCATGCGCAAGGCCAAGCTGGGCGCCTATCCTTCCACTGAACTTCTCTACCAAGGAAACATCGATCAAACCGCTACGGCCCAACAGGGCGGCGTAATGCAACAGGCCAATACGTACTCGGTCTCGCCGCAAGAGATCGTGCGATGCACGACGCTGGCCCTTCGCCGGCGCGCGGCTCTTTTGGGGCCTGCCGCCAAATACGATTCACTCAGCAACAACGTGGTGGCGGCGATGAGCCGAAACATCGGCCCGGCGAACCATTGGTCCGGCGCATGGGTCGATTTGGAACGCAGCTTGGCGTCGATGGCGGTTGGCAAGGAAGGCAATTTGATTCGCTGCGTGCTGGCCGGCGGCGAGTTCGATCATCCAATGACCGGCGTCGCCTTGCTCGAATTGGGCCGGCAAGCCGCGGCACGCAACGATTATCCGGCCGCCATGACGTTTTTCGCCGAAGCCACGTACGCCGCCGTCAACACGTATTCCTCGAACTGCGTGCCCGACTATGGCACGCTGGAAGAGGCGTTTCATTGCGCCGCAGTCACGCACCTGATGTCGAATCACAAGGATTTTTTCAAGCCGCTCGAATCGGCGATCCAATGGGCGAAGGTGAAAAACCTGCGGCAGCTTCGGGCGTCGCTCTTGATTTCCGCCGCCGAAAACTATGCCGTGATCGGCGAAACCCGACGCGCCGTCGCCGCCCTCAACGAGGCGCGCGGCACCATCGGCAACCGAATCATGGGCGGCGGCGCGATCGGCGCCCGGCTCAGCTACGTCGCCGCGCTCGTGGCCTTTCAACAGGGGCGGGTGCCGGAGGGCAACGCCGCCCTGAAATTAGCGATGAACTACATGCAGCATGGCTCGCTGTGGCTCTACCATATTCGATTGGCCGACAATTTGTACATCAACCGCGACGCTACGCCACGCGCGGCGTTGGACCTTTTCGGCGACGTGCTTAACGATCCGCAGCCCAGAAATTGGGCCGAAGACCCGATGGAATCGCTCGCCGTGCTGTGTACGCCGTGTCCGGGTCCGATGGAACATTGGTTCGAGGCGTCGCTGGAAGGCCGCGCCGTGAGGGAAGTGCATACCGCGATTGAAATCGCCGACCGCATCCGCCGTCGCCGATTTTTCGACTCGATGGAGTTCGGCGGCCGGCTGGAATCGCTGCGATGGATTCTTGAAGCGCCGGCGATATATCTGCCGGTGCGCGCGAAGTTGCAGCGGCAAGACCTGCTGGCCCGCTTTCCGAAATATCAAGAGCTTTCGCAACAAGCGCAGGCGATCCGCGACACGTTGAGCAAGCAGCCGTTGTCGGCCGCCGATCCGACCGAGTTCCGGGCGCAATCAAAACAAATGGCCGAACTGGCGGCGATCGGCGCGAAGCAGGAGGCGATCGTGCGCGAAATCGCCTTGCGGCGGGAGCCGGCCGACATGGTCTTTCCGCCGCTGCGCACCGTGGCCGACGTGCAAAAAACCATGCAGGAAAAGCACGCCGCGATGGTGTTTTTCGCCACCAGCCGCCGCATGTACGGGTTCCTCATCAACAACGAACGCTGCGCGTGTTGGGAAATCGATGCGCCGCTCGTGCTGCTGAAACAGATGCAAACGATGCTCCGCGACATGGGCCAATACGGCGCGAATCACGAAATGACCGTCAAGGACGTTTCTGACGCCAAATGGAAGCAGTCGGCGGCGCAAACGCTGAAAACGCTGCTGGCCAACTCGCCCGCCGACCTGAGCCAGTCCTTCAACGAGTTGGTCATCGTGCCCGACGGCATCCTTTGGTATTTGCCGTTTGAGGCATTGCAAACGCCGGTTGGCGGGGAGTTGCAGTCGCTCATTTCGCGGTTCCACATCCGCTATTCGCCGACGCTTTCGCTTTGCACGTCGCCGGGGCCGGGCCATAGTTCGGCGGTCAACACGGCCGTCGTCCTCGGCAAACTGTATCCGCACGACGACAATGCGGTGGCGCAAAAAGCGTTCGCGGAATTCGCCAAGGTGGTGCCCGGCGCCGAGGCCGTGCGCGTGCCGGCGCCGGCGCCGTCGTCCATCTACAGCATCCTCTCGCGTCAGTTGGTCGTGTTCGACGATGTTCCCGGGCCGGAAAAAACTCCTTACGATTGGAATCCCGAGCCTGTCGAGCGGGGCAAGTCGGGCAACACGCTCGACGATTGGCTGTTGCTGCCGTGGGGCGGGCCAGACGTCGTCGTCTTGCCCGGCTATCACACTGCGTCGGAAGAGGCCCTGCGGCACATTCGCCGCGAACTGCCAGGCAACGAAATGTTCCTCTCCGTTTGCGGCCTGATGGCGAACGGCTCGCGGACGCTGTTGATGAGCCGTTGGCGGACCGGCGGGCAAACCAGCTACGATCTGGTGCGCGAGTTCACGCAGGAGCTTCCCCGCACGCCCCCGGCCGACGCTTGGCAACGCGCGGTGTTGTTGGCGATGGACTCGCGATTGAATCTCGAGGCGGAGCCGCGCATCAAGCGATCGGCGTCCGACGATCCGCCGAAGGCAGTGCATCCGTTCTTTTGGGCCGGCTACATGCTGGTCGATTGCGGCGATCGCGTGGAACCGACGCCCAACGAGCCGGCCACGAAGCCGAAGAAAGCGGATAGGCCGCCCGTTCCGAATCCGCCCGGCAACGACCAGCAGATCCAAAAACACGGCAAGCGAAGGCCGTAACGCCGGCCAACCGACGTTGCCATTCGATGCGGCGGAAGGCTATTTTTCCGATTTTTTCGTGTCGGCCTTTTTTGCCTCGGCTTTTTTCTTGCCGTCGCTCTTTTTAGCCTTCTTTTCGGCCGCGGCTTTTTTCGCCGCCTTTTCGGCTTGGGGCACGAGTTTTGCGACGTCGGCGGCAGGCAACATGAACGGGATGTTCATCGGTTTCGCGGCGCCCTCCTCGGTTTCCGGCCGCACGCAACAGCAAATAAGCCCCAAAATCTTGCCGTGTCGATCGAACACCGGCGCGCCGAGCGTGCCTTGGTTGACCATGTAGCACGCCCTCGGCTTGGTGACGAGCGCGATGATCCGGCCCAAATTGAGCGTGGGAATGTAATTCATGCTTTCGTCGGCGCGGCCGATGTGGATCGTCGCGTCGAGAATCTCGGCCGCCGGAGCCGCGTCAGCGAGCGAAATCACCGACAGCTTCGCTTGCGTCGCGGCGTCGAGCGGTTTCTGCGCCGCCAAAAACGCCACATCGAGGTCGTCGTCCTTTAACACCACTTGGGCTGGAATTTCCGTGCCGTCGAACAGACGATACTTCACCTCCTGAATCTGGCAATCCAGTTCCAACGTCGTCGGCACGCCGCCGCGATTGATCCGAATCTTTCCCAACGCCTTTTGCGGATTCAGATTCGTCAGCGAAGTGACCGCCAAACCGTTCGGCGAAATGATTGCGGCCGTGCATTGCGTCTTGCGCTCTTGATCCAAGCCGGGAAGGTCAATCCCCTTGGCCTCGAATTTGAGAACCGCATGAAGCGAGATGATCGCCTTGTCGTACGTTTGCAGGGTTTTGCGGGCCGTTTCGACCAGCGTGCGATCCTCGGTTTGTGCCGAAATCGCGCCGGCCGAAAAGCATACGCACGCACAAGCGATTCCTAGTTGCTTCAACATGAAAAAACTCCTCGGGTAAACTAGCGGTAATCGGGTTCGATTTCACAGAATAACGTGTGGATTCCTCGACGCACGAAAAACACCACGCGGCGCGGCTTTTCCTTGCGAATGCCGTCGAGAATGTCTTTGAGTTCATCGACCGTGGACGTGGGCTTGCCGTTGACGCTCATGACGAAATCGTCGCCGCGCAGGCCGCCCAACGACGCCCAGCCGCCCGTTTCGACCTTTTGCAGCAAAACGCCCTGCAAATCGGCCGGTATCCGCAAGTCCACGCGCTCCGTGTAACTCACTTCGCAAGCATTGAATTCGAAATCGGCGTCGGTCATCCGCTTGACGTTCTCGTCGCTCGTGGGCGGCGATTCCAACACCATTGCCACGTCGATCGTTTTGCCGCCGCGGATGATTTTCAGGATCGACTTGTCGCCGATCGTAAGCCGGCGGACGATCGTGTCGAAAACCTCGCGGTCGCCCGGCTGAGACGCCTCGACCTTTCGATCGTTGACGGCCGTGATGATGTCGCCGACTTTGACGCCCGCCTTTTCGGCGGCCTGATCCTTGAAGACTTCGGTGACGCGGACGCCGCGCTGCTTGGTCATGCCGAGCGATTCGGCCAGATCGGCGGTCAACACTTGCGTGGCGACGCTCGACCAAGGTTTATCGGTCGATGCCGGACGATTTTTGTTCTCTTCCTTGCCGATCTTCACGACCGTCAGCAGTTGTTTCGTGTCGCGCTCGAATTGGACCAAGACCGGCACGCGCTCGGTTTTGTCTTCGAGCAGCGTATCGGTGAGTTTTTGAAGGGCGGCGATGTCATCGACCGGTTTTCCCGCGACTTGAACGATGACGTCGTCGGATTCCAAGGGGAGTTTGGCGGTTGCCGCGCCGCTGCCGCCGCGAATGGAATCGACCAATACGCCTTTCGTGTTCTTGCGATGTCGTTCGAGGGCCATCATGTGGGTAACGTCGCGGACGGCGATGCCCCATTCTTTCAATTCCCGCGGTTCGCCCAGCGCGCGATTGAGCGACTCGGTCGTCACCTTGACTCGATGTTCTCGGCCGTCGCGCAGATAAACGACTTCGATCGCCTCGCCCACCGGCGCGGCGAAAATCGCTTGATTGACCAGCGGCAGATGTTCGGGGAGTTCGGCGTTGACCGGCCGGCCGCGGAACCGGGTGATAATGTCGCCGGCTTTGATGCCAGCCTTTGCGGCGGGCGAATCTTCGACGACGCCGCCGACCAAAACGCCGCCGCCCTCCGAGCCGCTTTTCAATCGCGGCTGAAGTTCGGCGCCGAGCCAACTGCGGCGGACGCGGCCGCGCTCGATCAGTTGCCGTGCGACATCTTTCGCCAAATTGCTGGGAATGGCCCCGCCCAGCGAACCGAGGCCGATTTCGTTGATGCCGACGATTTCGCCTTGCAGGTTGACCAGCGGGCCGCCGCTGTTGCCGCCGAAGATCACGGCGTCGTGGCCGATCCAGCGGACGATTTGGCCCACGTTTTCGCCGTCCAAGCGAAAATGGCCTTCCATCGACCTCGGCATGATCATTTGCATGTTGCTGACGATGCCTTTGGTGACCGATTGCGAAACGGCCATCGGGCAGCCCATCGCCAGAACCACGTCGCCCACCTTGAGCCGATCGGAATCGCCCCATGCGGCCGTGGCCAGCGGAGCCTCGGGATGCTTGCGCGTGTTTAATTTGAGCTTTAATACGGCGATGTCGGCCATCGGATCGGTGCCGACGCGAACCGCCTCGACCTCTTCGCCGTCGGCCAGCGTGCAACTGATGCGCACGGCGTTGCCGGCCACATGATGATTCGTGACGACGAATCCATCCTTGGAAATGATCACGCCGCTGCCCGCCGCTTGCACGCGTTGCATCCGGCCGTCGCTCGGTTCCGCGACGACGACATAGATTCGCACGAGCGCCGGATAGACTTTTTGGATCGCCGGGTCGATGGAAACGTCGCCGGCCGCGCCGGCCGTGGATTCGCCGGTCAGCATCCAACCGGCGCAGAGGATCATGGTTGCTAGGGCAAAATTTCCGCTTTTTCGCCGAAACCAGAGGGAGGGTTGCATGATTCGGACTTGTAAGAAAGAAGAAAAACAGGCGTGATTTGTCGGGCGACATCGGCCTGAATCGTCGAAGGTGAACACGGCCAATTAGCTGAGTTTACCATATATATAGCCCCGTGGAAGTTGCCGCGACGGTCTAAATCTTGCAGATTTTCCAACTTTCCACCACTTTTCATACGGAACGGAACGGTCCGGCCGCCAGGGCGTGCATGCCCTGCTAGACTTGCCAAAGGGCAAAAATGACCTATGTTTCATTTGGCGTGATATAGGTATCCCATTTCAATTTGGCAGTGGCGGCTTTTTTGGCAGAAGGGGAGATTGTGATGTTTGCCGCGAGTAGCAAACCGCGCTGTTGGGCCACCCAGAACCGCAGGGGCGCGGCCACCGTGGAACTTGCCATCTGCCTCCCCCTCATGGTCACCGTCATCTTGGGATCGATTGAGACCACAAACGCAATCTTTCTCAAGCAGCGTTTGACCTCGGCCGCTTATGAGGGCGCGCGCTCGGCAACTTCCCCGGGCCAAACCGTCTCGGGCGCCACGACGGCTGCGACCAACGTCCTCACGGCGTTTAAAATCTCGGGAAGCACGGTCACGATTACGCCGACCGTCGGAACCGCCACGACGGCGGGAACGCAGGTCACGGTCCGTGTGAGCGCGCCGTTCAGTTCCAACGCCTGCATGCAACCGTTTATTATCGGCAAGACCATTGGCAACGTGACGGCAGTGGTGATCATGGATCACCAGTAGGAATGCAACGATGAACAGTACCAATCGATTCGGACGCGGCCGGCGGGACGTGCATTCCCGAAAGGGCGCCATACTTGTATTGGTGGCTGTAACGCTTGTGATCCTGATGGCATCGGCCGCGTTTTCGGTGGACGTGGCCTACATGTTCCTGGCTCGGGAGCAATTGCATGCGGCGACCGATGCGGCCGCCAAGGCAGCCGTCGTGGTATTGTCGCAGGGCAGTTCCACCACGGCGGCGA
>CAZWNM010000027.1:0-10365 GCA_964635765.1 uncultured Planctomycetaceae bacterium
GACGAGATGAAAGAAGTAGCTGCCCGCCAAACTGGCGGATGGATGCGGCACGGCCGTGCCGACGGCGTAATCGCCCGGCGGAAAAGGATGGTTGCCGGCGCAGTGCGCCGTGCGGTCGTCGACGCGGTCGAAATGGATGATTTGAGTTGCGCCGCGCGATTTCGTCGGCACGCCGACCAACACGCGCTGCACGCCGATCAAATGGCGTTCGCGCCAGGTTTCGATGGCGATTTCCGGCTTCGTCCAATCGAGCAAGGCCTGGAGCCGGCCGACGGCGTCATTGCTCAGCCCGCCGGCGTCCAACCGCGCATGAAGAAGCCGAACCAATCGCGGCACGTAATCGTCGCGCGTGAGCACGTCGAGCAACTCCTGTTGCGCAAGATGACTCGCATGGCGGTCGCCGTCGCGGATCGGCCGGGTCAATGCGTCGAGCCACCGGTTGATTTGCGCGTCGGCGATCGGCGGCAAGTCTGGGTCGGGCGTGTCGCCGGCAAGCCACGCCTTGCGCGCCCGCCGCCACAACGATTCCGTTTGCCGCCGAGTTTCCGCATCGAGCGATTCGTCGGCCAATTGCTGTTTGAGCCGCTTGAGAATCGGCGAGGCCAAGTGCGGATTGCCCAAGAGCCAATCGAGCCGGCGCGACGCGCCGACGCGCGCACCGTAGTCGATCGCGTTTAGTTGACGGACCAAGCGGTCGAGTTCGTCGGACGAAACGTCGCCCGGCGGTTCAATTTGTCCCGGCGGCAATTGCGGAATCCAGCGTTCGAGGCGCCACCGCACCTCGAACGACACGTCGGCCCGAACCAACACCCGTTGAAATTCATCGGCCAGGCGTTGTTTCCATTCCGGCTCGTTCATCAACGCTTCGAGGCGTTCGGCCGCCTCGCGCCGCTCCTCAAAGCGATTGCTGTCGAGTTTTTGGAGCAGCCGCGCGACTTCCTCACGCGGTGCGTCTTTTGTCGCCGCCGATTCGCCGCCGACGCCCAGCGCGGTTGCGGACAACAATAACAGCAAGGCAAAGAGTCGCATGACTGGCAAGTCGGGCTAAATTGTTGCAACGGCGGCCATGACGCGGCGCACAGCATCTAGCATACATAGCTAGCATAGCATACTCCGATGGCCGCGAACAGGCTTCAAAGCGGATGGCCTCTTCACGGGCGTGCCCGTCATCCTGCGACGAGTTTTCTCGCCTTGTGAACGGTTATTTCGGCTTGCCGGCTTTGCCCATCACGGCCTCGTGGATGCGCCACGCCTTCAAAAACGTCTCGCGTCGATCGCGCGACAATTCGCGGCCCGAGGAATCGAAAAGCGCCAGCGAAACCGTCATGGCCGCCGTGGAATCGGGAATCGGCGAAAGATCGACCGTCTCGACCAATTTCGCGCCGAGCGGCTTCGCATCGATTTGCTTCTCGCCTTGCAAGACTTTCTTGCCCTCGACCTCGACCGTCCATCGCACGCGGCAGCCGTTCAACGGACCGGGCAAGTCGTCGGCAAGCCATATCTGCAGCGCCTTGCCGCCATCATCATAACGGGGATTCGAGAGTGCGCACAAGAGCTTGTTTCCCGCAAATTCTGGCAACGGTCATTCTGAGCGCAGCGAAGAATCTCGCTGGAATTACGGGGATTCTTCGCTGTGCTCCGAATGACAAAATCGCCAAGAACAATTGCCATATCCACGGCGGAGTCACGCCGCGGGCAGCGAAATCGCCGAAAGCGATTCTTGCAGACGATCCAGCTCGACCAAGAAACCGGCCTTCGTCTTCGCCTCAAAACAATTGCCGGCCAGGCGGCGATAATGTTCGACGCCGGCAAGCAGATTCGTCCGCGTCTCTTGAAAATAGTCGGGCGAGTTCGGCGAAAGACCCAGGCGATACATCGCCAGTTCCTGCTGCAAATAGTCGATGTTGATCGCAAGCTCGCGCAGGAACATGTGGGGGCGGGTCGCGTTTGTCAGCAGCGAATTACGGCCGTAAATGTGGCCGACCATTTCTTCCAACGAGGCGATCTTCGAGAAGTTGACGATGTTCGGCCCGCAACATACGGCCGGTTTGGCGTCCGTGTCGATGTCGAGTTTCAACGTGGCGCCGCCGGCCAAATCGTTGCAAATGCACGATTTCGCCAACACGCCTTCGCACAAAAATGCGCGTTGCGGCGGCGTCAGGGAGTCGCATTCCAGTTGTTCAAGCTTGCGCCGCTGATAGTCGCGCGACGCCGTGCAGATCGGCGTTGCCGTGAACTCGGTGTTGAACAGCTTGACGAATCCCTTGATGCACGGACTGCCCGGATGGCCCTCGGCGATGCGCTGCCGCCGGGCGTTCTCGCTGGCCGACTCCCGCAAGTTCCAAAACGGCAGGCCGAACGGCGAACTGTCGCTCAAATAAACGTCCGCGTCCGTCGCCTTGCTCAGCTTGCGCAAATGTTCGTCATCGACGTTCGTCACCTCGGGCACTAGCAGGAACGGGGTCGCCCAGCCGGTGCCGTCGGCGCCGTATTGCTCGCGCAACAGCGCGTCTTCAGCCGCGGTGCCGATGCCGCCTTGAACCGTAATGCGCACGTCGTCGGGCAGTTTTGCCGACGTTCGACCGCGCCGGGCCAACGCCTTTTCGCACGTCGTCCGCAGTTGATCCATCAACTCCTGCTTCTTTTGGATGATTTGCTCCAAAATTGGCCCGAGCAGCATCCCTCGCGTGACGAAGGCGTGGCCGCCGCAATTCAAGCCCGATTCGATCCGTAATTCAGACACCCAAAGGCCGCGTTTGGCCAAAAACCGCCCCTGAACTTCGGCCGAATGGTAGTCGCTGACCTTCAGAATGATTTTTTTCTTCATCCGCCCCTGTTCGTCGGGCAGAAAATCGTCGAACTCGCCGGCATAGCTGAAAAGTCGTGGATTGATGCCGGCCGAAAACACGATCGATGACGACAGCGTGCTTTCAGCAAAGCCGCGCAGCGCCGCCAAAGCGTCGCTATACATCGGCGGCAATTTTTTGCCGTCGCGATATAGGTCGCGGTCGCCCTTGACCATGATGTTGACGTCGATGCTGCCCGGCGTGGCCGAACGGCGCAGGATTTCTTGCTCGGCCAGCCGTTGCGCGGGATTGGCGGTGGCCAACATGGCGCGGTAGCGTTGCCGCAAAGGGCATTCCGGCAGCAACTCGTAATACCGCGTGATTTCGCTGCCCGGCTCGAACGGCGATGCCTGAAGCGATGCAACTTGGCGAGATATTAGGCGATCCAAGAGGTTTAGGTAAGCCGTAACGCGCCTCGCCCGGCTGTTCTCCTCCTCGTTGCCAATCTCCTCGTACGGCTCGCCGGCTTTTTCCGAGTGGTAGCGTCGCATTTGCTCGATGAGGATGTCATCGACCAACGAAATGACCGACGAAATGCCATACTTCGCCACGCGTAACGGCGCGTCGATCATGAAGCCGGTGCCCATTACGGGGATATGAAACGTATGGGGACTTAGCCCTGGGGCGTATGCCATGAAACGTCCGTCTGTGCAATCTGCGACTTATTATGCCTTACACGAGAATGGCGAAGCGCAAAATATGGCCTTGTAGCAAGCACCAAGCGAATCGAAGGGCAGTCGCAGGGAACCGGAAGGCAAGGCTTCGTGTCGGCATTCTAACCATATCTGCCCGCGAGGTCATACCCAATTCGGGGTTATAACGTATATTTTACACAAGGGTGAGGCCGTGGCGACCGATTCGGGCTTGCTCTTGAGCCTGGCACAAGTAAAAATAACCGTGACTCTTTCGTTGACAGAAATGCGCCCAAGAAAAGTGAAAATAGACAAAATAAACAAAACAGGATGGCGTCATGGCCTTTCGTTTCGATAAATTGACGCTCAAGGCTCAAGAAGCCGTCACAAAAGCCCAAGAACTTGCCGCCGACCAGGGCCATGCCCAAATCGATCCGCTGCATCTGCTGGCCGCGCTGCTGGCCGAAACCGACGGCATCGTCAGCCCAATCCTCGAAAAAATCGGCGTGAATCGCGGGCAGTTGGAAAAAATCGTGCAGGCCGAACTGAGCCATTTCGCCAAAGTCTCCGGCGGCACGCCGCCGCAGGTCGGCCGCGAGTTGAACCAAGTGCTCGACGCCGCTGCGCGCGAAGCCGACACGATGAAAGACGAATTCGTTTCGACCGAGCACCTTCTGCTCGCCCTCGCAAAAATCGATTCGAAGGCCAAAAACATTCTGAAGCTCAACGCGATTACCGACCGCGAACTATGGAAGGTGTTGCAAACCGTTCGCGGCAGCGCGCGTGTGACCGATCAATCGCCCGAGGGAAAATTCCAAGCCCTCGAACGCTACGGCATCGATCTCGTCGAACGGGCGAGAAAAGGAAAACTCGATCCGGTGATCGGCCGCGACAATGAAATCCGCCGCGTCATGCAGGTGCTTTCAAGACGCACGAAAAACAATCCGGTGCTGATCGGCGAGCCGGGCGTCGGCAAAACCGCCATTGCCGAAGGACTCGCCCTGCGCATCGTCGATGCCGACGTGCCGGAAAGTCTCAAAAATCGCCGGCTCATCGCCCTCGACATGGGCTCGTTGGTGGCCGGCACGAAATTCCGCGGCGAATTTGAAGAACGACTCAAAGCCGTGTTGAAAGAAGTGTCCGACTCCGGAAACGTCATCTTGTTCATCGACGAATTGCACACCGTTATCGGCGCAGGCGCCGCGGAAGGCGGCAGCGACGCCGCCAATCTACTAAAACCGGCCCTCGCACGCGGCGAACTGCGTTGCATCGGCGCCACGACGCTCGACGAATATCGCAAATACATCGAAAAAGACGCGGCCTTGGAACGGCGTTTCCAGCCGGTCACGGTCGGCGAGCCGTCGGTCGAAGACACGATCGCGATTCTTCGCGGACTCAAGCCGCGTTACGAAGCCCATCACAAGGGCGTGCGGATCAAGGATTCCGCGCTCGTGGCGGCGGCCAATCTTTCGCATCGCTACATCGCCGATCGCTTTTTGCCCGACAAGGCCATCGACCTGATGGACGAGGCAACGAGCCGCTTGGCGATGGAGTTGGAGAGCGTGCCGAGCGAAATCGACGTGGTGCAACGCCGGCTCGTGCAACTCGAATTGGCCGATCGTCAATTGGCCGAGGAAACCGAGGAACACGCCAAGCAGCAACGCGAGGACGTGAAAAAGGAAATGACCGAGCTGCGCAAAAAACTCGCTGACCTGCGCCGGCAATGGGAGTTCGAGAAGAGCGGCCTGGGCGATTCCCAGCAGATTCGCAAGCAATTGATGGACGCCGAGTTGCAATACAATCAATTGGCTGCGTCGATCAAGGAAAAGCAGTCCGGCGGGCTGGTCGTGCCCGAGGCCGATTATCAAAAGCTCTACGAATTCGACCAGAAGCAAAAACACTTGGCGAAGCAGTTGGAAACGCTCGAGACCGAATCGCAAGACGCCGAAAAACCGGCGGCCGGCGGTCGCCGCCTGCTTCGCCGCGAGGTCGGGCCCGAGGAAATCGCCGAAGTCGTCAGCGCCTGGACCGGCATTCCCGTCTCCCGCATGATGGAAACGGAGCGGGCGAAGCTGCTGGTGCTTGAAGAACGCATCCATCGGCGATTGGTTGGGCAAGACGAAGCGGTCGAGGCCGTGGCCAACGCGGTGCGCCGCAATCGCTCCGGCCTGCAAGACCCGAATCGACCGATCGGCTCGTTCATCTTCCTGGGCCCGACCGGCGTCGGCAAAACCGAGCTTTGCAAGGCGTTGGCCGAAGTGATGTTCGACAGCGACGCCGCGATGATTCGCCTCGACATGAGCGAATTCATGGAACGCCACACCGTGAGCCGCTTGATCGGCGCCCCACCGGGCTACGTCGGCTACGAGGAAGGCGGCATGTTGACCGAAGCCGTTCGCCGCCGTCCGTATTCCGTCATCTTGCTCGACGAGATCGAAAAAGCCCATCGCGACGTTTTTAATATCCTGCTGCAAGTTTTGGACGACGGCCGCCTGAGCGACAATCATGGCCATACGGTCGATTTCACGAACACGATCGTCGTGATGACCAGCAACATCGGCAGCCAAGTGATTCAAGAGATCGGCCGAGAGGGCGGCACCGAGGAGGAAATGCGCGAGGCGGTGCGTGAAACGCTGCAAACCCACTTCCTGCCCGAGTTTCTGAACCGCATCGACGAGATTTTGATCTTCCATCCGCTCGGCCGGAATCAAATCCGCAAGATCGTCGATTTCCAAATCGAGCGGCTCCGCAAGCAGCTTTCCGACCGCGGCATCTCGCTCGACATCACCGAAGCCGCACTCGACGCGATTGCCGCCGAAGGTTACGATCCGACCTACGGCGCGCGTCCGCTCAAGCGAGTGATCCAACAGCGCGTGCAAAACCCGTTGGCGGTCGAACTGCTCAAAAAAGAATTCGGCGAAGGCAGCCGCGTAAAAATCGACTACGCCGACGAGGCGTTTACGTTCGAGCGGGCGGAATAGGCGGGAAAACGCAACAGTTATTCTTCGACGCTCGCAACACGTCCGTTTCTCTATTGCTTTCTCCGGCAAATGCGGCGAAAATGCCGTGAAATTATCGGAAGCGACGATCTGCGAGTTTTGCGACTTCGCGCTGTTGCGCGAGGCATCTCTGTGCGACACATCTTTCACGGACGAAAACCCATGCCGGAACCGCCGACGGAACTCGTCGAGAAGCTCGAACGCCTCGGCCTCGTCACGGCCGCACAAGTCGCCGGCGTCGCACGGTACGTTCACCGACTGGCGAAAGATTTGCCGACGTTCGATTCCATTTGGATCGACACGCTGGCGCAAGCCCGGGCGATCACGCCATTTCAAGCCGCGCGGCTCAACGCCGGCGAAGGCGAATCGCTCCGCGTCGGTTCGTTCGTGCTTTGCGAGCGGCTCGCCCATCCGCTCTATGTGCCGTGTTATCGCGCGAAAAACGTCGCGTCGGGCGAGTTCGTGCGATTGGCGGCCACTGACCATTGGCCACTGGCCACTGACCGCTGGCTCGCCGGTCGCACGGTGGCGGAATGGATCGTGCATCATGGACGGTTTCCGGGCGAAGTCGTGTTGGAAATCGCCCGAGCCATGGCCGCCGAATTGGCCGAACTCGAAAAAAACGGAAAATGCCACGGCGACGTGAGTTTGTCGAGCCTGCTGTTGGCCGACTCGGGCGCCATTTTGCTTTTGTTCCCCGGCTTGCGAGGCGTTTTGCGGCCGGAAGAAGGATACGCCCATGCCGATCTGCCGCCGGAAGCGTTCGAGAGCCTCGCGCCGGAGCGGATTTCGGCCGGCACGCCGCCCAACATGGCCGGCGATATTTACGGGTGCGGCTGCGTGTGGTGGCACTTGCTTTGTGGGCGCTCGCCGCTTGCCGGCGGCGATAGCCTGACGAAACTTCGCGCCGCCGAGGCCGGTGGCATCTGCGACGTGCGCCGCCACGCATCCGATGTTCCAACGCCGCTTGCCGCTGCCATTGCCGCGTGCGTCGAGGTCGATCCGTCGCGTCGGCCCGACTCGGCGGCGCGATTGGCCGCCATGCTCGGCCCCTCGACGAGCAACGGCCGTGCGACGGTGGCCGATTGCCTTGCAAAAACCGGCCGGCCGACGGTCCAGTGGACCACCACGGCCCGAGCCATTCGCCGCTCGAAACGCACGCCGCTCTATTGGGCCGCCGCCGCGTGTTGTTTAGCGACACTCGTGGCCGTCGCCGGGCATTTTTGGCACGGGCAGACGAG
This sequence comes from uncultured Planctomycetaceae bacterium, assembly GCA_964635765.1. Taxonomy (GTDB): domain Bacteria; phylum Planctomycetota; class Planctomycetia; order Pirellulales; family Thermoguttaceae. The sequence goes on from CAZWNM010000027.1 coordinate 7,719, forward strand.
CAAGACTTGGAGACTTGGAGACTCGGAGACTGGGAGACAAGGAGAAGTGGCGAGTGCGACGTCGCAAGCGTCATCTCCCGGTCTCCAAGTCTCCCAGTCTCCAAGTCTCGCTTCCCCCTCGTCCCTCGTCGTCGCGGCCGCCTATCAAGAAACGCCGGCACGGCCGCAAGATATCGTGCTTGGCGACGCGCCGGTCCCGGCAACGTCGCTCCGATTGCACGCCGGGCAGTGCGTTCGCGCGGCCGATCGGCACGCAACCGTGCTTGTGCCGCCGACCGGTTGGATCGTCGATGTGGAGGACGTTCGATTCGAGAACATCGATTTCGTTTTGGACGGTATGGCGAATAACGGCGGCGATTCTGAAAGCTCGGCCATCGTGCGGCTGCTGGCAAGTCGGGCGGAGTTTCACGGCTGCGCGTTTCGATGCAAAACGCCGCAAAACAACGCCTTTTCCGGCATTTCCGCCGTGTGCTGGCAATATCCGAATCAGGCCGACCCGGCCGGCGTCGCGCTACCCAACGGCCGCGTTCGATTCGTCGATTGCTTCTTCGATCGCACGGGTGTCGGCGTCGATTGCCGCACCGTCGGCGCCCTGGGCATCGAACTGACCAACACGCTGCATCTCGGCCCCGGTCCGCTGGTGCGATTGGACCATTGCCCACGCGCCGACGAGCCGCTGTCGCTCGGTTTGTCGCAAGTGACGCTCCGCGACGGCCCGCTGTTGGAAATTCTCGGGTCTCGCGTTGAAACGCAGCCGGGCGAAATCACCGTGAATGCGACGGCCTGCGTGTTCGCTCTCAATGCAAAAGAGCCGTTGATGTGCTTTCATGACGCCGCGATTTCCGAACGCTTCGTGCGCGCTTTGCGGTGGGCCGGTCAAGGTTCGCTGGTGACGCCGCGTTCGCCGATTCTCGCCGTTCGCAATTCGTCGAATCACGTGGAAATCGTCGATGAATCGTCGCTTTCGATCGCCGGACTGGTTCGGAGCGAAGTGGAATTCGCCGGCGACGCGTCGGGCGGCGCGGCGGCCAGTCGCGCCTTGCGATGGCAGGCCCCGTTGCAGTCGGCGAATCCGCCGGGAGTCGATTTCGGAAGAGAGGAATTGGGGATTGGGGATTAGAGATTAGAAATTTGAAATTAGAGATTGGAAAGGCGGTTTGCGGCGCAAGTGTTTTCACTGACCACTGATCACTGACCACTATCCTTGCCCGCTAGTCCTGCTGAACTCCGCCGACATGGTCGGACGGCGAAACCACGCATACCCAACAGGGCGCATGACTGACGACGTAGGCGACGTCGATATAGGACGGCTCCTTGGGCGACGCCTCGGGATCGCAGCCCAGAATAATCACGCCGTAGTGTTCTTGTTTTGCCAATTGCAGGATGCCTTGGGCGACTTTGCCTTCGGGCAGCGTTTTGACGCTGAGTTCCCGCCGCAGTTGTTTGGCGTAGTCGATGTCTTGTTGCACCCACGCTCCCGGCGTTGTGGATTTCCCTTCGGCGGCGATGGAAGCGACGCACATGGCGACGTCGGGGTCGAGCATGGTAATGATGGCTTTGAACAAATCGCTGCCTTCGGCTGTGCCGGCATGCACGAAGAGCGCGTGGCTTATGCCGACGCCCGCCGAACGCAATTCCTCGACCGATCGGGCCTGCCGCTCGCTGATTTTCGGGATTCGACTGCCGCCGCCCAGGTCGAGGTAAACGTCGCGCTGGCTGCTCAACAGCCGGACGGTCAGCGGCCTCATCGTGCTTTCGCACACTTGCATCCAATAGAAGGCCGCCTGCTCGAGCTGTTCGTCGGCCGTGTATTTGTTCGACCCGCCCATGATCAATTCCTGCGCGCCGAGCGCTTTGGCCGTGTTGACGATGGCGAACAACGGATTGTTGGTGGGCAAAATCAGCGGCTTGACTTCCTTGCCGACCAATTCCGCTCGATTCACCACGGCGGTCATCAACTCTTGGTCGTAGTGGTCAAAGTCGCCTTGATTGACCGTCGAATTGCCCGGCTGAATCAGTTTCGCCGTCATCACCACGACGTCCGTGGTGGCAGGGTCCGTCTCCGAAAGCGTTTTTTCCAGCATGAACAGATTTTGCGTGGAACGGATAGCCACTAGCTTGCAATACGGCTTGCTTAAACCCAACAAACCCGGATCGAACTCGTCGGTCGTTCGCCGGTTGAATTGTTCGAGGTGCCGATGGGCCGCGCTGCCGCGTTTCTTTTCGTGATACCGTTCCGACAACACGAACATCGTGAGAAACACGGCCGTGAACGCCGTGCCGCTGATCGTGGCCATTTCTTTCGTCAGCACATTGAAGACGGCCGTGGCCAGCAACACCACAAACACCAGAAACAAGCCGATCGGCAACTCCACGCCGCGAACGCGAAGGTTCAGCGGAACCTTGAACTCCCGCGGGCTGCGATCCTTGAACCGCAACACCATCATGGCCATCGCCTTGAACACGAAACTCCATACGACGCCGAAGGCGTAGGCCTCGCCCAGCACATACATGTCGCCGCGGCTGGCGATAATGGTAATCAATTGCAGCCCGGCAATTAGGTAAAGAATGCGATAGCTGGTGCCGTAGCGGCGATGCGGCTTCAGGAACCAATCCGGCAACACGCCGTCTTCCGCCACGCGGTTCA
>CAZWNM010000028.1:0-10345 GCA_964635765.1 uncultured Planctomycetaceae bacterium
GCCCCATCGCACAACCTTGGGCGGCCGTTTTGCTCATTCTAACACGACTTTTCGTCCTGCCAAGCCCTGTCTCAGCCGGTGGTCGCAAAAATCAATTTTTGTTGGAATGCCAGTTTTTGGCCTTGATCACATCGATCTCGAATCCGACGAGTTGGCCCATTGGATACATGGTTCCGGCCACGACGGATTGACCGTCAAAAAATGCTTTGACGATATTGTTATTTCGTTCGATCCACACCCGTCGGTTGAATGACTTCGACCTCGTTGTGCGTCATCTCCGCCGCCTCGGTTTTTCATTTCTCTTTTTTCTTCTTTCCGCCGGTCCAATCGCGACGTTGGCGGGAACTGAGAATGCCCATCGCCTTGCGATATTTCGTCACGGTTCGCCGCGCGACAGTCATGCCCGCCGCGGCAAGCCGGGCGACCAACTGATCGTCGCTCCACGGATTTTGCTTGTCTTCGTTATCGACGATTTCTTGCAGCTTGAGCCGCACGGCGTCCCAGGCGACTTCCTCGCCGTCGGCGCCGGTCGTTCCGCCGCAGAAGAATCGGCGGAGCGGGAAAATGCCGCGCGGCGTTTGCATCCATTTTTCATCGACCGCCCGGCTCACGGTCGTCACATGCACGCCGACCTTGTCGGCCACCTGTTGCATTTTGAGCGGCTCGATGGCTTCCGGCCCCTTGTCGAGAAAGTGCTTCTGATACTCGACGATGGCCGCGGCCACTTTGGTCAACGTGCTTCGCCGCTGTTCGATCGAATCGATGAGCCATTGGGCCGAACTGATTTTTTTCTTGATATACTCCCGCGTTTCTTCGTTGGCGCCGGGGTCCTGAAAAAGCTTGCGGTAATAAGGGCTGATGTACAAACTCGGCGTGTCGCCGTCTTCCAAGCGGACGCGGTACTTTCCGTTTTCATCGAGCTCGACGAAAACGTCGGGCGTGACCGGCGGCACCGAGGCGCTGTTGAATCCGGCGCCCGGCTTGGGGTTCAACTTCCGCAACTCGACCAGCACGCTTTGGATCAACTCGATGGAGTAGCCGGTTTTGCGCGAAATGACCGGCAGGCGGTTGTGTTCGAGGTCTTCCAAATGGTTGGAAACCAGCGTGCGGAGTTGTTCGTAGAGCGGCACGCCGGGCGGCAATTGCAGCAGCAGGCATTCTTGCAGATCGCGGGCGCCGATGCCGGGCGGATCGAGTTTTTGCACGAGCGCCAACGCGCGGCGGGCCAGCGCGGCGTCTTCCTCGGCGGCCTCGTGGCTCAACAGGTCTTCGAGCCGCCCCTGCAAGTAGCCGTTCGTGTCGAGATTGTAAATGATGCGGTCGGCCATCGCCCGCAACGCAGGCTCGAGATCGAACCAACCCAACTGATCGTGCAGATAATCTTGAAGCGACTGCGGCCTGGCGATCATGTTGGCCATCGCATCGGCTTTTCGCTCGCCGGCCTCTTCCACCTCGCCGCGCGAACCGTGCGAACGCTCCTCGAAATGGTCGGGCCACTCCTCGTCCATCTTCATCAGCCGCTCGAAGTCGCCCTCGTTCGAGTGCGATTCGTCGATCACCAATTCGCGTTCGTTTTCCGTCGGCGCATCGGCCGACTGCCGCTCCTCGGTCTCGTCGTCCTCCGGCAGCCGCTCCGATTCGTCCTCCTGCAACTCCAGGATCGGATTTTCCTCCATCTCCCGTTCGATGCGCTCCTGCAGCGCCATGATCGGCAATTGCAGGATTTCCATCGATTGGATCATCCGCGGCGCGAGAATTTGCTTCTGCGCCATCTGAAGGTTTTGGCCGAGCGAAAGACGCATAAAAAGGGGCTGGGGGTTAGGGGCTAGGGGCTAGGGATTGGGATTAGGGGGCAGGAGTCAGCCGCTTGCGGTTTTCTTCTTTAGCCCTAGCCCCTAGCCCCTAATCCCTAGCCCCTCACACTTCTTGCCGGCCGGTCATGGCGTCGGCAAGGATTTCTTTGTTGGCAAACTCCAAAACGCTGCCCGTGGTGATGCCGCGGGCGAGCCTCGTAATCTTGATCGGCAAATTGCTTAATAAATTGGAGATGTGGAGCGAAGTGCCGTCGCCTTCGACCGTGGGATTCGTGGCCATAATCAATTCCTTGAAATTGCCTTCCCGGACGCGGCGCACCAGGGCGTCGATGGTCAACTGCTCCGGTCCAATCCCGTCAAGCGGCGCAATCCGCCCGAGCAGCACGTGATACAGCCCTCGATACACGCCCGCCTGCTCGAGCGCCATTAAATCGCGGGGCTGCTCGACCACGCACAGGACATCTTGCTGCCGGCCGCGATCGCGGCAAATCGCACACTCCTCTCCCTCCGCTAAATTATAGCATTTTCGGCAATACTGGACGTTATCTTTGACGTTTCGGATGGCGTCGGCCAGCGCCAGAGCCTCATTGCGGTGGATGCGCAAAATATGATAGGCGAGCCGTTCGGCCGTTTTCTTGCCGATGCCCGGCAATTTGGCGAACTCGCCGATCAATTGCACGACGGATTGCGTAAGTTCAGACATCGCTAGTGGTTAGTGGCTAGTGACTGGTGGCTAGTGGTTAGCAACTGGTGGTTGTGATTGGCGGCATGTTCACTTGCCACCCACTAGCCACTGGCCACTAATTCTTCTCTTCTCCGGTCAACTTCGCCAGCGTCTCTTCCAGTCCGGCGGGCAACGGGATGCCGCCGGTCAAACTGCGCATGGCGTCGATATGCAACTGCTTGCTCTTGGCAATCGCCTGATTCGCGGCCGTCACAACGAGGTCTTCGATCAACTCGCGGTCGCCTTGAGTGAACAGTTGCGGATCGATCCGGCAATGCAGCATCTCCATCACGCCGTTGAGCTCGACCTCGACCATGCCGGCGCCGGCCGAACCGGTCACTCGCTGCCGCTTCATTTCTTCGGTGATTTGGCCCATTTGGCCGCCAAGCTGCTGCGCTTGCTTCAATATCGCGCCAAGATTGGCAAGTCCCTTAAACATTTTTGTACTCCTTGGGCGGCGGGTCAGCAATGTCGATGATTTGGGCGTCGAACAATTCGGCGGCCTGCTGCACCAACGGATGCTGCATCATTTCCATCCGCCGCTGTTGCGGCGAAACGGTTCGGGGCGCCGCCGCCGGTTCGCCCGGCTCGTCGGCCGTCAAGGCGAACTCCACGCGAACCGGCTGGCCGGCCGTCTCGGCCAATGCTTGCTCAAATCGGCTAACTTGCTCCGGCCGTTCACACGTTGTCTTGCAGATAGCATAACCGGGTTTGAATCGAATGACCAGCCGGTTTGGCGCAACAAACGCCACGGACTCGAACTGCCTGGCTTGCTCGACCACCATGCCCGACAGCCGGTCGAGCGCCGCCGACCAAATCGCCAAGGCGTTCGTGGCGTTTAACGGGAGAACCGCGGCCGATTTTGCGGGCGGCGGCGCGTCTTGTGGCGATTTCGGAACCGCTGAAGATGGGGTTACGGGCCGCTCAATGTTTTTTTTTACCGCCGGCGCCGATGGCGTCGCCGGAGCCGCAATCGCCGGCGCGTTCGACGCACGGACGCTCACTTCGATCGGCACGCCCGCGCGAAGTTGGGCGATCACTTCCGAAAGTTCGTCCAAATCTTCCAATTGGCAAATCCGCACGAGTGCCAGCTCGGCGAGGATTCGGCCTTGCGTGCTGTATTGCATTCGGCCGAGCGTCTGGTCGAGAATTTGCATGACGGCCAGCAGGGTGTTGAGGCCCAGCCGGTCGCCCGCCGCCGCGATGTGTTCCGCGCCGGAAGGCGATGTGTACAAAAAAGTCTCGCGCGAACAGCCGACCGACGCCACCATGCAATCGCGCAACGTGCCGAAAAGCTGCTCGATCAACTGGCCGGCATCGACGCCGGCGTTCATCGCGGCGTCAAGCTCGGCCAATGCGCCGGCCGAATTGCGAGCGACCAGATGATCCAAGAGCGTGGCGAGCCGTTCTTCGCCGGCGGTGCCGAGCATTCCGTGAACCTCGGCCACCGTGATTTTGCCCGACGAAAATGCCAGCAGTTGCTCCAAAAGCGACTGGCTATCGCGCATCGAGCCGGCCGCGCGGCGTGCCAACACCTCGAGCGCCTCCGGCTCGGCTTCCACGCCCTCGGCCGCGACGATTTGTTCGAGCCGCTGCTGGATCGAACTGGTCAGAATGCCGGCGAAATCGAACCGCTGGCACCGCGACAAGATCGTGATGGGAATTTTCGTCGCTTCGGTGGTGCAAAAAATGAACTTGACGTGCTCCGGCGGCTCTTCAAGCGTTTTCAGCAAGGCGTTGAACGCCTCGCGCGTCAGCATGTGGACTTCGTCGATGATGTAAATCTTGTAGCGCGAGCGACTCGGCCGCACGCCGGCGTTCTGCCGCAGTTGGCGAATCTCGTCGATGCCGCGATTGCTCGCGCCGTCGATTTCCAGCACGTCGACATCCTCGCCGCTGCTGATGCTTTGGCAAATATCGCACTCGTTGCACGGCGTGGGCGTCGGGCCATGTTCGCAATTGAGCGCCTTGGCGAAGATTCGGGCGGCCGAGGTCTTTCCGACGCCGCGGGCGCCGGTAAACAGATACGCATGGCCGACCCGCTCGGTCGCAATCGCGTTCGAGAGCGCCTGGGCGACGTGCTCCTGCCCGATAAGTTCCGAAAACGTTTGCGGCCGATATCGCCGGGCGACAACGACGTATGGTTTTGTTTCCATGCAACAGCCCCCTACATATCCTTCATTCTCGGCTCCAAATACCGCACCGTGCTGGCCATGCTCGCCAACTCGGTGTACTCGCCCTCGGGAATCTGAATGCGATAACGCTTTCGCAATTCCATCACGATGTCCAAAAAGTCCATGCTGTCCATTTCGAGTTGCTCGCGGAACGGCACGTCCTCTTTTAGGTTGCTGAGGTCTTCATCGGGGGCGATGTCGTGCAAAATTTCAAGGATGGCTTTTCGGATGTCGGCGGCCGTCATGGCAGAATCTCCGTCGCAAAAAAGTTTATACCCGTTTGATAATCACCACTGAATTGATTCCCAGCATTCCGAACGAGTTGTTCAGAATGGCATCGACCCGTCCAGCCTCGCGCGGCTCGTTGGCCACTAGGCCCGGCAGTTCGCACTTGGGATCGAGCCGGTCGAGGTTGATCGTCGGATGGCAAATGCCGTCGTCAAAGGCGGGCAAATTGCCGGCCAATTCCAACGCGCCGGCGGCGCCCATCGCATGGCCGATGTAGCTTTTCGTATTGTTGAACAACGTATGGCCGTTCGGGTCGCCCCACACTTGCCGCAACGCTTGGCATTCTTGAGCGTCGCCGGCGCCCGTGCCGGTGGCATGCGTGCTGACAATGCCGATGTCTTCCGGCTTCATGTTCGCCCGCCGCAACGCAAGCTGAATGCACTCGGCCTGGCGATCGGGGTCGGGCAACACGAAATCAGTCGCGTCGCTGTTCATCGCATAGCCGGCCAATTCGCCGTAAATCTTCGCGCCGCGAGCCAAGGCGTCTTCGAGCCGCTCCATCACGAACATGCAGCCGCCTTCCGACACCACAATGCCGTTGCGGTCCAGGTCGAACGGACGCGACGCCTTCGTCGGATCGTCGTTTTTGGCCAGCGCGCCTTGGCTGTTGAAACTGGCGAAGATGCCGAAGGTGTGAATGCTTTCGGAAACGCCGCCGGCAAGCGCGATGTCGCAATCGCCAAGCCGCAACATCTGCGCGCCCTGAATCATGCCGGCGTTGCCCGCGGCACATGCGGCGCCGAGCGTGTAGTGCGGGCCGGTGATGCCGAGGTTCAATGAAATTTCGCCGGCCGGATTGTTCGCCACCGTCCGCGGATTGTGATGATGCGACCAATACTGCGTATCGTAGTCGTAGCCCTTGAGCAGGAAAATCTCGTTCTCGGTCTCGACGTTTCCATGTTCGGTGACGCCAACGTAAATTCCGACGGTCGAACGATCGACGGCGTCCCATCGCAGGCCGGCGTCGGCGATGGCCTCGTGGGCGCAGAAGATTCCGATGCCTCCGGCCCGCGTGCCGCGACGCACTTCCTTGCGTTTTTGATAGCGGAGTTCGTCGAAATTGCAAACGCCGGCCAGCGTTTTTCCGAAATATCGGGTTTCGTAAGCCACGACGCCGCTTCGGCCTTCGAGCAATGCCCTGCGAAACTCCGGCAACGAATTCCCGTTCGGCGCGGTCAGCCCGACGCCGGTAAGGACGACTCGTTGTTGATGGGAACGATCTACAATCATCAGCCGCACTGCAAAAAGAATGCCAAACACATTAGGCTACTCGGTTTTCGTGTGATTGGCAAGCGACCATAGTGGGGGGGTTGGCCAATCAGTTTTTCACAATGGGAATCTTGTTGGGGTGGCAGTTGTACTGCCACCCCTTGGAAAATGCCGAGAATTCAGGCGTGGCAGTACAACTGCCACGCCAACGTAGCTTTGCGTTCAGAATGACAACTTCGCCAAGAAAAATGCCGCACGCTCCCGCAACCGCCCCTTGTCCCCCGCGCCCCGATCTATCAAAATGAACAGTTGAGCGATCTTCCATCCATTTTCGATCTCTAAGCAACCTGTCTTCAATCCCCCCCATTCCCATGTCAAACTGCGTTCTCGCGTACTCCGGCGGACTCGATACCTCGGTTCTATTGGGCTGGCTCATGGACGAAGGCTACGACGTCCATGCCGTTTACGTCGATCTCGGCCAGCCGTGCGAAGACCGCGAGGCGATTTTGCAGAAGGCGAAGAAAATCGGGGCGAAGTCGGCCCGGATCATCGACGCCCAAGAGGAGTTGTGCCGCGATTTCGCCTTTCCTGTGTTGCAATGGGACGCAAAGTACGAAGGCATGTATCTGCTGGGCACGTCGATCGCTCGGCCGCTGATCTCGAAGATTTGCCTGCAAGTCGCCCGCGAGGTCGGGGCCGTGGCCTACGTTCACGGCGCGACCGGCAAGGGCAACGATCAATGCCGCTTCCAATTGGCGGCCGAGGCGCTCGATCCGAACGTGAAAATCATCGCGCCGTGGCGGCTCGAACGATTTCGGGAGCGTTTTCCCGGCCGCACGGCGATGATCGCGTATTGCAAGGAGAAAAACATTCCGGTGAAGGCGTCGGTCGCCAAGCCCTACAGTTCCGACGAAAACTGCCTGCACATCAGCTACGAGGCCGGCAATCTGGAAGACCCGATGGTCAATGGCGTTGCGACGGTCGAGTTCGGCATGACGGTTTCGCCCCAGAATGCGCCCGACAAAATCGAAAACGTGAAGATCGGCTTCGCGTCCGGCGTGCCGGTGAGCGTCGATGGGAAGCGGCTCGGCGCGTTCGAGATCGTTTCGCTGTTGAACAAGATCGGCGGCCGCAACGGCGTCGGGCAAATCGACATGGTCGAAAACCGATTCGTCGGCATGAAGAGCCGCGGCGTGTACGAAGCGCCCGGCATGACGGTGCTTTACGCGGCCCATCGCGTGCTGGAGCAATTGACGATGGACCGCGACCTGATGCACCTGCGCGATCGGCTGTCGCCCGAGGTGGCCGAAATGGTTTACTACGGTTTCTGGTATCACGCGAAGCTCGACGCCCTGATGGCTTTTTGCCGCGAGGCCCAAAAGCCCGTGACCGGCGAGGTGAGTCTCGATCTCTACAAGGGCAACGTCATCGTCGCCGGCCGCAAGAGTCCGAACAGTCTTTACGACGAGGGCATCGCGACGATGGAGGGCGGCGGTTCCTACAATCAGACGGACGCCGAGGGCTTCTTGCGCATCGAGGGCTTGCCCGGCCGCGTCCAGGCGAAGGTTTCGCCGCGAAAATATTGAAGCCTATTGCCGTTTTTTGTGCAATTTTCTTCACTGAAACAATCTGCACGACAGACGGCCGTGGCGAGGATAGCATGGAATAATGCGACGTTGGTCGTCGCGTCTGCCAGTCCATTTAACGATCCTGCCCAAATACAAGGAACGAAAATGAGTCTTCAAGAACAAAAAGTCAATTCTTCGTTTTCCCGCCGCAATTTCCTGAAGACGTCTGGAACCGTCGTGGCCGGCGCTTCGCTGCTGGGAGCGATTTCCGCCAAGGCGTACGCCGGCGAAGACAACACGATCAAAATCGCGTTAATCGGCTGCGGCGACCGGGGCACCGGGGCTATGGTCAACGCACTGTCGACCAAAGGGCCGACGCAGCTTTGGGCGACGGCCGATTTCTTCGCCGATCACATCGACTCGTCGCTTCTTCAGTTGAAAAAACAGAACTTTGGCAAACAAGCCGAGGTTGCCAAGGATCGGCAATTCGTCGGGCTGGACGCCTATCGAAAGGCGATCGACTCGCTCGATCCCGGCAGCCTCGTTGTCTTGACCACGCCGCCCGCGTTTCGGCCGATTCACTTGGAATACGCCGTGTCGAAAGGCATGAACGTTTTTATGGAAAAATCGTTCGCGGTCGATGCGCCCGGCATTCGCCGCGTGCTGAAGGCCGGCGAGGAAGCCGCGAAAAAGAACCTGAAAATCGCCGGCGGCTTGATGAGCCGCCACGCTCAATACACGCAGGAAGTGGTCCAACAAATTCACGACGGGGCCATCGGCGACGTCGTCACCTGTTGGGCCTACCGCGAACACGGCCCGGTCGGTTTTTTCCCAAGAACGCCCGACATCAGCGAATTGGGCCAACAGATTCGGAATTACTCGTGCTTCACATGGCTTAACGGCAGTTTCGTGCTCGATTGGCTGATCCATCAGTTGGACATCTGCTGCTGGGCGAAAGACGCATGGCCGGTTTCGGCGCAAGGGCAAGGCGGCCGTCAAGTGCGCAAAGTGCCCGATCAACTATTCGACCACTACGCGGTGGAATACACGTTCGGCGACGGCACTCGGTTGATGGCTCAGGGACGTCATATGAGCGGCTGTTGGGACTTCGCCGACAGCCTGATTTACGGCGCGAAGGGCCTCGCGCACACCGGCGAAAGCTGTCACAAGCCGCGTATTTTCAAAGGCTATGTCGAAAAAAAGGAAAACGCGATTTGGTCGTATAAAGGTCCCGATCGCAATGCGTATCAGGTCGAGCATGATGTGCTGTTCGACGCCATTCGCCAGGATAAGCCTTACAACGAGACGGATCGCTGCGCGAAGACCGCGATGGTCGGCATCCTCGGCCGCATGGCCTGCGATTCGGGCAAGAAGATCATATGGGACGAGGCGATCAAGTCGGACGTGGAACTGGTGCCGAACTTGGACCAGTTGACGGCGGATTCGCCCGCCCCCGTCATGCCCGACAAAGACGGCAATTACCCAGTCGCCATGCCGGGCCAGACCCAAGTGTTGTGATTAGTGTTGTGAGTTACCGATAATCGCCCAACGCTTCAACCAAGCTGTCGACGTAGTCGCTGATTTCGTTCAGCACCACGGACGGCGGTTTCGCCGCGGCTTCGGCCATGCGGCGCACGATCGCCGAGCCGACGATCAGGCCGTCGGCCACCGGCGCCAGCGTCCGAACGTGTTCCGGCCGGCTGATGCCGAAACCGATGCAGATCGGCAGCGGCGTGTGTTCGCGGAGCCACGACACGTTTTCGACCAGCTTCGGCGGCAGCGCGGCCCGCTCGCCCGTGATGCCGGCCACCGACATGTAATAGAGGAAGCCGGTCGTATGTTCGGCGATGCGCAACGCGCGGTCGCGCGGCGTGGTGGGCGCGACCAACTGGATGAGCGAAAAATTCTCGCGCCGACAAATTTTCGCAAACGGCTCGGCTTCTTCGAACGGCAAGTCGGGCACGATCGCGCCGGCCACGCCCGCCGCCTTCGCGTCGGCCACGTAGCGATCCAATCCGTGGCGGAATACGATCGAATAGCTGACCATCGTCACCAGCGGCGTGGCCATGCGATGGCTGCCGAGCATCGCCAGAATCTCGGCCAGCTTGATTTTGTGTTCCAACGCCCTGGTGTACGACGCCTGAATGACCGGGCCGTCGGCGATGGGGTCGCTGTAGGGGATGCCCAATTCGAGCATGGCGCAGCCCGTGCCGGCCAGCCGGCGGATCGCTTCGGCGGTGAACGCCAAATTGGGGTCTCCCGCCGTAATGAACGGCATGATCGCCTTGCGGCCGGACGAACGGAGTTGATGGAACAGGGTGTCGATGGCGGACATTTGTTTAGTTTTCAGTGGTCAGTTTTCAGTTTTCAGTTGTTAGTTTTCAGTTGTCAATTAGCGGCAAAACTGCCGTGCGCCGCCAGTCTTACAAAAAACTGAAAACTGACAACTGATAACTGAAAACTTCGCCCCTACATCTCCACTCCCTTGAGCCGGGCAATCTCGGCGGCGTCTTTGTCGCCGCGGCCGGAAAGACAAACGACAATCACGTCGTCGGGCTTTCGACGCGG
>CAZWNM010000029.1:0-10238 GCA_964635765.1 uncultured Planctomycetaceae bacterium
TGATCTCCCGAACCTTCGTGATCTCGATGCCGTATAGCTCTTTGGCCAACGAAAAACTGACCAATTGCATGGTTCCGTGAACTTCGGTGAACGTCTTTTTCACGCTCCGTGTTTCCATTGCGGCGGTTGCCATCGAATCCTCTCTTTTTATGATCTAGGGGACGATTGGTTTCCTATTCTTCAATCATGTTCGCGGTTGTTTTCATTCCAGCGAACACTGCGGGCGTCCCCTTTGAGTTGAAACGAAGAAAATGGCGAGCGATCAACGTGCGGACGTGAGATTTCCGATGCGTCCACACGACGATAAATCTGAGAGGAAATGGAAATCGGTTCGAACAACGCATCCATGTTTTCCGGCATCTTTGGGCCATGTTCGGCCGTCAAAAGGCCGCCGGGCCGTAGCGACCGGTGAAACATGTGCAATACCTGACGCCGCTCCATGTCATCCAATTTGGTCAACGTTTCGTTGCAAACGATCAGGCTGAAATCCTTGCGGATCGGCGCAATCGCGCGCAAATCGTGTTGCATGAAAGCCACTTTGTCGCGGATTTCATCGACCACTTGCACGCGGCCCGGCTTGTCGGTCACTTGGAAGTAGCGATAGCGGATCGGATACGGAAGCGGTTTGATTTGCTGATCCGAATACACTCCTGACTCGATCTGCTCGCGGACCGCCAGATCGGCGTCGGTGGCATAAATCCGCACGGCGTCGAAAATTGGGTCGGGCATCTGCTCGCTGAGCAGCATTGTCAGTGAGTACGGCTCGGCGCCGCTCGGACAACCGGCAACCCAAACCCGGAACAATCGCTGGCCGAACAACGACGGCTGTATCCGCTGGAGCAACGTCTCCAGCATCTGCGCATCGTGAAGGAAACATGTGAACGCCATGACGAATTCCGATCGCAATAGGTGGGTAGCGACAATTCCGCCGGCCGAAAAACGCTTTTTCGCAACGATGCACGTCAAGGTAGGTTACCGGGAGGACGTCGCCTTGACCCTAGATTGCACGCCGGTAGCGTCAAGCTGCGTTAAAGCATTTCTCCGCATGCGGAAAAAAAGCACATCAAAGATTCGCGATTGTAATGATTGCAGCGGTTGTAACGGGGCGCGAATGCGGCGAAACAGCCGGCGATCTCAATGACATGGGCGAACGTTTTTACCTTCGCTCGGGCGACCAGACCGGCCGCTCGGAATCGATCGGCTCAGAGGTGCGAGAAGCGGTGCGAGGCGATGTCACCTCGGAATCGCGCGAGGACGCCCATTCGCTCAACCGGCGCGGCTCGGGCGGCGGTGTTTGATCTTTCATCCGTTCCTCGCGGACATCTTGAATCACCCGTTCCGCCGGCGTCCATCGCGCCGTTTTGTCGCCAGGCAAGGCGATTTCGATCGGCTGATTCGCCTCCAAACGCCGGCCATCGGCCGTGATGTAGCGTACGAACAGTTGCAAATTGCGATGTTTCGGCGGTTCGGACGGCCACGCCATGCCCAAATACATCGCTCCGGTCGAACCGGTACGACGGAATTGGGCGGCCGTTTCGGCGGCGGTAAATTTCCAGAAACCGACGTGGGCGTCGCCATTCGTAACAGCCGTATCCATGACGGTTACGTCCACCGCGGCCGGGGCGTCGATCACTCGGCCCGTCGCGTCGCGTGGTTCGATCACCGCCAGCACGCCGACGTCGCCCGAACCGTTCGACGCTCCAATGCCGCTGGTTATGGTGTGGTCGAGCACGATCGTCGTCACGCGGCGGCTGTCGCCCGACGGCCTAAACTGCGGTATTTGAGCCAATCCGGCTTCCGTGATAGCGCCAGTCGGACTTGAAAAGCCGGTCGATTTCGCCGGGCGACGAATGCCGTCGGGATTCAAGGCATCCGGAACGCCGTGCTGCGACGACGGCGGTAATTCCGTCTCCGGCGAATCCACCGGCGGCGAGTCGCTCGCTTTCTTGCGACCGCGGCCACTCCAATCGTCGTCTTTCCGCGACTCGCCGCTCTTTTTGGCGGCAGCCAGTTCGTCTTCAAGCTCGTCATTTCGATAGCGGAGGCGATAGATTTCGTCTTCTCGACGACGATCCTCCTGTGCCCAGGCGTCTCGGGTGGCCCGATCGACGTGGCAGCCGGCGGCAGTCCACAGAACCAAACCCAAAAAGGCGAACATCCATGTTTTCATAGGAACCTCGCATCTGCCGGCGTCGCATCCTTGCGCCGCGGCTGTTGATGGTCAGCCTACCCCGCGTGTTCAATCACATGGTCGATCAGCCCGTATTCGAGGGCCTCCTCGGCCGACATGAAACGATCACGATCGGTGTCTTGCTCGATTTTTTCCAAGGGATGGCCGGTGTGCTTAATCAAGATGCGATTGAGCCGTTCCTTGACTTTGGTAAACTCCTTGGCGTGGATCAGAATCTCTTCGGCCGTGCCTTCGGCGCCGGCTGTCGGTTGGTGGATCATGATGCGGGCGTTCGGCAACGCCTTGCGTTTTCCCGGGGCGCCGGCGGCCAGCAACACGGCGCCCATCGATGCCGCTTGGCCGACGCAATACGTGGCCAGGGGACAATTCACAAACTGCATGGTGTCGTAAATGGCCAAGCCCGCCGCAACGCTGCCGCCCGGCGAGTTGATATACATGTGGATGTCGGCCTTGGGGTCTTCCGACTGCAAGAACAGCAATTGGGCGACGATGGCGTTGGCCACGTCGTCGCTGATTTGCGTGCCGAGGAAAATAATGCGGTCTTTCAGCAGGCGGCTATAAATATCCATCGCCCGCTCTTCGCGGCCGCTCTTTTCGATGACGTAAGGAATCAGAGTCATAAGTAGGAGCTAGGGGCTAGGGGCTAGGGGCTAGGGGCTAGAGATTTGGGATTAGGGATTAGAAATCTAGTCCCTAGCCCCTAGGCCGTAGCCCTTATTTTTCTTCCTCGGCTTCCAACGCTTGTTTGGTGAGGATGTCATCGACGATGCCGTATTGTTTTGCCTGCTCGGCGGTCATGTAGAAATCGCGGTCCGTGTCCTTGGCGATGCGCTCGATCGGCTGACCGCTGTGGCTGGCCAGGATTACGTTCAACACATCTCGGGTGTGAAGAATCTCGTTGGCCTGGATTTCCATGTCCGACACTTGACCGCCGATTTGCCCGTAGGGCTGATGGATCATCACCTGGGCGTGCGGCAGCGCGAATCGCTTGCCCTTGGCGCCGCCGGCCAAAAGCACGGCTCCGCCGCTGGCCGCCAAGCCCACGCAATACGTGGCCACCGGGCAGGTGAGAATCTGCATCGTGTCGTAGATGGCCAGCGTGGCCGTGACGCTTCCGCCGGGCGAATTGATGTAAAAATGAATGTCTTTGCGGCGATTTTCGCTCTGCAAGTACAACAGCTTCATCACCAATTCGTTGGCGTTGCCGTCGTGAATCTCGCCTTGCAGCAGAATGATTCGATTTTCCAGCAGCAAGTCGCCCAGGGTCATTTGACGCTGCCGCTGATAGTCGCGGTACGCCTGCGCTTGAATGCCGGAAATCGACGGCGGTAAGAAATCGTTCATGGATGATCCTTCATCTTGATTAGTGGTTAGTGGCTAGTGGTTAGTGCGAAACGACAAGCCGTTTCCTAAACCCTAATCTCTAATCCGCAATCTCCGGCTACTAGCCACTAACCACTAGCCACTAGCCACTATTTCTCTATTCCTTCTTGCCGTCCACTTTCGCGTTCTGACCTTCCGCCTGCGCTTCCGGCACTGCCTCGGCCTCGTCATACTTCGCGGCGGGAATGTCGGATTGCTCGCCGCCGCCGGCCGCAAAATCAACCGCCGACTCGTCGGGCCGCTGGAACTCGTAAGGAACTTCCTGGAACTTGGCATTCTCCAATATCAAGTCGATCACCTTCCGCTCGATAATCTGGTTCCGCAGCACGTCCATCGAGCCGGATTTCTCCAGCCGGGCACGCACCCGCCGCGGCGATTCGTCGCTCTGCGCGGCAATCAGGTGAATCTCGTCTTCGTAATCCTGATCGACCGCGTCGATGTTCTCCTCCTCGGCAATTCGCTCGAGGATGAAATGCTCCTTGAGAGCCTTGGCCGTCGATGCCAAGCTGTTTTGCCGCAAGGCGTTTTCGTGAGCTTGAATGGCATCGTCGGCGAAACCGCTTCGCTGCAATTCCATGACGGCTCGCTGCAATTCGCGGCGGCTCTGTCGTTGCAACAACGCCGGCGGCAATTCCCAGTCGGCCGCCACGGTCAACGCCGCGGTGATTTGGCCGCGGGCACGCTGGCGTTGCTCGTATTCCAATTGCCTGGCAAGCTGGTCGCGGATCGCGTCGCGCAGATCGGCCGCATCGGTGAATCCGCCCAATTCCTCAAGCAATTCGGGCGTCAACTCGGGCATTTCCAACCGCTTGACTTCCAAAACCTCGAAAATCGTCTTGAGCTTCTTGCCGCGAAGCGAGGCGTTCGGCGCGTCGTCACTCAGCGCGATCTCGCCCTCGCGCGTTTCGCCGGCGCGGACGCCCTCCATCAATTTGTCGAAATCCTCGACGTTGCCGTCGCGGAAACTCAGCGTGGAGCGAACGCCGAGCAGCTTTTCTTCGGCGCTCGATACCACTTCGTCGCCATTCTGGAACGTGATGTTCACGGTGAGGAAGTCGCCAGCGGCGGCCGGCCCGTCATGGGGCGCCAAGCGGCCGCGGCGCGCCAAAATGCCCTGGAGCGTATGCTCCACGTCGTCGGCGCTGACCTCGCGCGTCGGCTTCTCGATCTTCAACCCCTTCCACTGCGGCAACTCGAACTCGGGACGAACTTCAATGTCGAACTCGAATGTCAACGGGCCTTCGGCCGGCAATTCCACCGCCTCGAAGTCGAAATCCGGCTCGCTGATCGCCGACAGTTTCTGGTCCTCGTTCACCTGCGTGAGGCTGTTCATCAACAGCTCGCCCTTGACCTTTTCGGCCATGTCTTTTCGGAAGCGGTTTTCGACCAGCTTGCGCGGCGCATGGCCGGGCCGGAATCCAGGCACGTGGGCCAAGGGCATCAACTCGGTGAACTCCTTGTCGAAGTAGCGATCGATGTCCGCGCGTGAAACGGTCACGGTGACGTGCCGTTCGCACGTGCTGCGATTGTCGACCTGCACTTGCAAATCGAGCCGTTGCTCCGCTTCGGCCTCCGCGTTGACGGATGGATCGGTGTTTTCTAGTTCTGTGTTTTTGGTATCAGGCATAATGAAGCCAGGTGGTGATGTGGCGCTCAATAACCAGTTGCCCGGATAGCGAGGACCGACGTGCGCACAAATACGAGAGCGGGTGATGGGGTTCGAACCCACGACAACGACGTTGGCAACGTCGTGCTCTACCAACTGAGCTACACCCGCCTGATTCTCGCCGCTTTCGCCTCCCGCGGCGAATCCCGAAATTATAGGCGGAAACGGACCGCTTTCAAGGGCAATTTGCCGGCAGTCCTATAAAATAGAGAGTTTAGCCGAACTAGGCAACCCCTCCGGCGAACTAAATCCCATGCACTTCGCGAAAACAACAACACAGCGACTCGGAATGCAGCGTGTTTTACGCGCTCCGCCAAATTTACACCCCGCTGATTGCCAAGCGCGTTTCACTAGATTACCATAAGAGGATGCATGTTGCCAAGTCTCCCTCCGGAGTTTTTTTATCTCGTGCAACTGGCGTACCGGTTTTCCCCGCCGGCAAAAATGCCGCCGTTCCAATCGCGTAAAAAAATATGGAAGCCAAAGTCACCATCATCACTGGACAGGCCAGTAAAGAAAATATCCCGCTCGACCTGCCCACAGTCATCGGCCGCAGCCGAGAGGCCGGACTGACCGTCGCCCATCCCATGATCAGCCGCAGACATGCGGAGCTCTTCCAGGTCGATGGGCTGTTGATGATTCGTGATTTAGGGTCGCTCAACGGAACAAAAATCGGCCGGCAACGCATCAAAGAGTCGCCGCTGCCGCCGGAGGCCGAGTTCATTCTCGGGCCGTTTACGTTCCGTGTGCATTACGAGTATTCCGGCGATTTGAACGCTTTGCCGCCGCCAGTGTTGGACGACAAGTCGGCCGACGCCGACGCCAAGCCGGCTAAACCGTGGAGCGACACGCCCGACATCAAGGCGACCGACGACGCGCCCGCCGCAGAATCGCCGGCTAAAGCCGACGATGATTTCTTCAACGAACTTTTCAACGATTCGTGATATTTCACTTTTTTCAACTATCCCATGCCAGCCGAACACGCTCGTCCTCCGAAACGCCGCCCGTCTGCCAATTCCCCTTCCTCGCGCGGCAGATTCGTTCGGCCTCAAAAACCGCGAAAAACAGCCGAAAACAGCTTCCGACGATCGCAAAAAACGACGAAAGCAGAAGAAGGTTTTGAGCGATTGCAAAAAGTCCTGGCGGCCGCGGGACTTGGCAGCCGGCGACAATGCGAGGAACTGATCACGGCCGGCCGGGTCGAAATCGACCGCCGCGTCGTCACCGAATTGGGGACGCGCGTCGATCTCGCCACGCAACAAGTCCGCGTCGACGGCGTCGCTCTGCCCACCGCGAGACTCGAATACTTCGCCGTCAACAAACCGTCGGGCGTTTTATGCACCAACCGCGATCCGGCCGGCCGAACCCGCGTCGTCGATCTCGTCGCATCGAAGGCCGCCCGGCTGTTCACGATCGGACGGCTCGATCAGTATAGCGACGGCTTGATCCTCGTCACGAACGACGGCAAGTTGGCCAATCGGCTGACGCATCCGCGTTACGGCGTGAGCAAGACGTACCGCGTCCTTGTGGCCGGCAATCCGACGCAAGACATCCTGGCGAAACTCGAACAGGGCGTTCATCTTTCCGACGGACTCGCTCGGGTCGAGCATATCACGGTTCGCTCGCGTCACAAGGAAAGCACGTTGTTGGAGATGGTGTTGCGCGAGGGCAAGAACCGCGAAATTCGCCGCGTTTTAGCCCGGGTCGGCCACAAAGTGCTGCGATTGACGCGCGTTGCCGTCGGCCCGGTTCGGCTCGGCACGCTTCCGATCGGCGAATCTCGCCGTCTTACCCCGGCCGAGGTAAGGGCGCTGCAGCACGAAGGCGAAGTCGCGAAATAGGGGCGATTATGGCGCGTCCTCTTTCCAGCAAAATACGTCCTCAACGCCAACGTCAAACGCGCGGCTTAGACGAAACGCCAACTCCAGCGACGGAGTATATTTGCCGCCCTCGATGGCAATGATAGTCTGACGCGCCACGCCGACCCGCTCGGCCAACGCCTGCTGCGTCATTTCGCCATGCTCGAAACGCAGTCGGCGGATTTGGTTCGTGATCGTAGGCATTCATTTCCCTTTGTCGGCATCTTGATTATGGTAAAGGACCACGATGGCTACGGCTCGGGCGGTCATAGCCACGATGAAACCAATCATTAGGAGGTTAGGGAGGACATGCACAGAAATCGTCGAATGTCCTCCGTAAGAATACACAGCGAACCAAACGCCCATTAGGAGTGATGTGAAGACCAGCCAGACGGTGCCGAACCCAACATTATTGGCATAAAAAAAGATTCGTGTGTCGCGTTCATCCCAAACAACCGTTTTTCCTCGCTTGCGGTACAGCAGCGGCTGAAACCCAGCCAAGCCAAACAAGCCAAACGCTCCACAAGCCCGGATTGGCCCGAGGAAGATAGCCAGAACTCCATAGGCGGCTGCTGTGATTGCCAAGAGAATGAGCCAGTACAACCCTTCTTTGTACAGCGGAGGCATTGTCGTTCCTTTCTGACACTCACAAGTGTCGGCTGTAGAAATGTAATGCACACAAGACATATTGTAGTCTGTAGCGTACTAAATGTCACGTCGTGATTACCTCGAATTTTGACAAAAATGCTTCCGACGTTCCCCGACCGAGGTGATGGCGTTGCGACACGAGGACGAGGTCGCGGAACGAACTAGTGGCTAGTGGCTAGTAAAAAACACTAACGCTGACCACTGAATAACCTCCCTGCTTACGCCGCAAGCGGCTTTCACTAGCCACTAACCACTGGCCACTAGCCACTAGTTTCGCTCTACCGTCAAATCGCCCTACGGAGTAAACTACCCCGCGGAGTTGCCCAAAAAACCTAACCAAGAAGAGGTTGCTTTTATGTTTGCCCGCGCTCGCTTGTTTCTGCCGGCCGCGTTATTGTCGGTCGCGTTGCTCGCTAGTTTCACGTTCGCCGGTTTCGCATTTGCCGCCAGCAAAGGCCAGGACGATTTGGACAAGGCCACGGAGGCCAAACTCTCGGTCGCCACGCTCGGCGATTTGGGCGAAGTCATTCGTCTGACCGAAAGCGCGTTGAAAAAAGGCCTCGATGCGACGAATACCGAGTTCGCCACGAAGCTGTTGGCCGCGACGTATCTTCAGCGGGCGCAGGAAATCTCCAAGCAAATGTTCGACGAAACGACCACGGCCGAAGATTTTCGACAACGCCGCAGGCTCGTCGTCGCCGACTTGGAAAAGACCCTGAAGCTGGACGAAAAACAGCCGCAAGCCCATCTGTTGTTGGCCCAGTTGAACATGCTGCCGGGCGGCGCCGGCGTGAAAAGCGTGCGGCAAAGCCTCGATAAGGCGATCGAGTTCGGCGATGAAGATACGACCTCGAAATCCAAGGCGTTGGCGCTCCGAGCCGGTTTGCAAGAGCAAGAGGATAAGAAGCTGGCTGATTTCGATGAGGCTGTTCGTCTCGCGCCGGACGATGTGACGCTGCTTCGCGCCCGCGGCCTGACGCTGGCCGATCTCGACAGGAACGAGGCCGCGTTGGCCGACTTCAACAAGGCGATCGAATTGGAGCCGACGCACGCGCCGACGCTCGAGGCCAAGGCGATCGTGTTGGCCCAATTGAAGCGGTACGACGAGGCCGTCGCCGCGCTCAATAAGGTGAAGGAGTTGAGTCCGAAATCGCTCTCGCCGCTGCTGCATCTTGCGAAAGTCCATGCGATGCAACAGAAGTTCGACGCCGCCGTCGAAGACCTCAATCAGGCGTTGGCGATGGATTCGGGGAACATTGCGGTGTTGCTGCTTCGGGCGGGCGTTTTCGAGGAAAAGGGCGACAAGAAAAAAGCGATGGACGACGTTGACGCCGCCGCAAAGCTCCGGCCCGATATGCCGCTGGTCATTCGCACCCGCGCCATGCTGTTGGCCGAAAACGAGCAGTTCGACGAGGCCGTCGTCGAGTTGGAAAAGCTCGTCAAGCTCGATCCGAGAGATTCGGTGACGCAACTTCAGTTGGCGGGGATCTACGAGATGAAAAAGCAGTCGGCCAAGGCGATTAAAATCTACACGGCCGTTTTGGCCGCCACGCCCGACGACTGGCAAGCGTGGCGCGGGCGCGCCGACGCTTATCTGAACATCGGCAAGCACGCCGAGGCGATTGCCGACTATGAAAAGGCGTTGAAATTGCAACCGAAAGACGACGGCATTCTCAACAATTTCGCCTGGGTGTTGGCCACCTCTCCCGACGCCAAGCTGCGCGACGGCCGCCGCGCCATCAAGTTGGCCAAGGAAGCCTGCGAGTTGACCGAGAACAAAATGCCGCACATTCTCAGCACGTTGGCCGCCGCCTATGCCGAAACCGGCGATTTCAAAAATGCGATGAAGTGGTCAACGAAGGCCGTCGAGCTTGGCGGCAAGGACAAGGAAACCGGCGAGGCGTTGAAAAAGGAGTTAGAAAGCTACAAAGCGAAGAAACCCGTGCGCGAGTCGCTCACCGAAGACGCCGCGCCCGCCCCGCCGAAGCCGAAAAAATGAGAGATTTCGGAGAGGTTGAAAAGCAACGACTTCGTTATTCCTTCCTAGCCTGGAAAACCAGCAGATAGGGCACGGCCGGATTCCCTTGCTTATCTCTGAAGTTCCGGAATTTGGCGCTGTTCACCCAATAGCCGTAGCTCTTGTTCGGCTCCAGTTTGACTTTCAGCACACAGGTCTTTCCATCTTTTTCATATCGCGGCTTGCCCAAAATTTTGGGATCGGAGTCTTGCCACGCTGATGACCAACTCCACGATTGGTCGGTCATTTTTTTACTAAAAGTGACGCGGATTTCCACCTCGCCGGGCGCCACATCCTTCTCGCCCGCCTCCGGTACGGTTTTTATGACAACCGGCGGCATCGAATCTACATCTTGCCCGCGAACGATGGCGGTTATGAATGGCAACATCGCCGGCAACAGAGCGGCGACCAGGATCGATTTTGCATTCATGCGTTTCTCCGATTGAAATTAGGGGGACCGAGGATTGGTTTAAG
>CAZWNM010000030.1:0-10198 GCA_964635765.1 uncultured Planctomycetaceae bacterium
CCCAACTCGCCGAGGCGGCAGAGCACGTCACGTTCTTCGCGCGGCTCTCTCCCGCCCACAAACAGCGGGTCATCCGCGCGTTGCAGAGCAAGGGGCACGTCGTCGGATTCCTGGGCGACGGCATCAACGATTCGCCCGCCCTGCGCACGGCCGACGTGGGCATCTCGGTCGATAGCGCGGTCGATATCGCCAAGGAGGCCGCCGACATTATCCTCTTGGAAAAAAGCCTGATGGTGCTCGAGGAGGGCGTGTTGGAAGGCCGCAAAGTGTTCGCCAACATCCTCAAGTACGTCCGCATGGGCGCCAGCTCCAACTTCGGCAATATGTTCAGCGTGTTGGGCGCCAGCATCTTCGTGCCGTTTTTGCCGATGCTGCCCATCCAAATTCTGACTAATAATCTGCTGTACGACTTCTCGCAGGTTCCGATTCCCGCCGACGATGTCGATGCCGAACAGATCGCCAAACCGCGCCCGTGGCACATGGGAGATATCGCGCGATTCATCTTGCTAGTCGGTCCGTGCAGTTCGATTTTCGACTACACGACGTACTTGATGATGTTATACCTCTTCAACTGCTGGGATAACCCCGCGCTGTTCCAAACCGGCTGGTTCGTCGAATCGCTGCTCACTCAGACGCTCATCATCCATGTGATCCGCACCAATCGCATTCCCTTCTTCCAAAGCCGTGCCAGTTGGCCGCTGATGTTGACGACGGTCGCCATCATGGCGTTCGGCGTTTGGCTGCCCTCATCGCCCGTTGGCTCCTGGCTGGGATTCGTTCCGCTGCCGCTGCTCTACTGGCCGCTGCTTGCGTTGACGCTTTTCTGTTACGTCTTGCTCACGCAGGGAGTGAAAATGTGGTTGATACGCAAAATGTGGATTTGAAGGAGCCGGGCCGGCGCGGCGCGGATTCTTGCGGCCCCGTCTCAAAACGGCTACAATAACGGCTTCATCCGTAATCTTGGAGGTTTGCCATGCGACGCAGCGATTTTGATGGGAGTTCGGTCAAACGATTTCACGGGACCGTTTTGGCGTTTAGCCTGCTGCCGGGTCTTGCGTGTCTCTGCGCAGGCTGCGGCACGGGCGATTACGAGCAAAAACTGCGAGACCGCAAGATGGTCTCCAAATTCGACAATTTCTCGCCCGCCGAAAAGATCCCAGACGCCAAAATGTCCATCCGCGTGCCGATGGGTTTTAACATGCTGGCCAGGGGCGGAAACATTGACGCCAAGCGAGTCGATCCGGGCGTCCTTAAAACGGCATG
The DNA here is from genome assembly GCA_964635765.1 of uncultured Planctomycetaceae bacterium. Lineage (GTDB taxonomy): Bacteria > Planctomycetota > Planctomycetia > Pirellulales > Thermoguttaceae. The sequence goes on from CAZWNM010000030.1 coordinate 1,264, forward strand.
GCTGAATCGCACCTATGAATATCTCGTCAAGGACCGCGACATGGAGAAGCCGTGCTACTGTTACGTTGGCACGGTGGAAAACATTCCGCAAAACGACCTTGCCGCGCAGTTGCGAAATGGGTTGACCGCCATCAAGGGGATCGCCATTGTCGATTGGACCGATTTCCAAAGCGAAACGCCCGATACACGCGAGGTAAAATGGCGAAAACTTCGCTGCACAGCCCCGATGGAATTTTACTGCAAGGACAAGGCCGGCAAGGAGCGGTTCCAAACCGAGCCTGGCGTGGTCGAGGTTTATCTCCGTGAAGAGGGCGGCATTGTCGCGGTCGTCGTTTGGAAACTGCCCGTCAGCATCGAGGGGCGCGTGAAACTCAGCGATCTGTCGAAGCTCGTCGCCGGCGGCGTCACGATCGTGAGGTAACGCTCCTTCCCGCTTCTTCAGATACCCAAAGCCCGACGGAAACACTTGCGGCGTCGCCGGTCGGCGGTCAGTTCCGGCCCGTGCGCCGCCATTCAACCCTCTTCACCCGGCTTGCTCGTGGTCTCAAGCCACCTTTTCAACTTTTCGTCGGCCTCCTTTTTGAGTCCGTGCCCGTTTTTGATCACGGCCGCCCGCAACAACCGTTGCATCGGCGCAGTCAATCGATCGCAAACGTTCCACAACGGGCCGAGCAGCAGATTGTTCGAGTCTTCATACTTGCCGAGACGGCTCAACACGATGCACTGGCCGGCAAGTCCAAACGCCCGAAGCTCTTTTTCGATCTTCTCGTTTCCCGGATTGAGTTTCGCCAGTTCCGCGAAAACTCCCATCGCATGATCGAGGTCGTCGTTGAGCAAATACATATAAGCAAGCTGTTGCCGGGCATGGCACGAAATGGACTCGTTCTTGGGGACGTAGTCGATCACGCTCTGCCATGCCGCTTCCGTTTGAAGCTGAGACGCCAGAATATATTGTCCTTCGGCGCTTTTTAGGTGGGCAATTCCCGACCCAACCGATTTGGCGTCGGCCAACAACGGCGTCGGCGCGGCCCATCGCCACGCGGCCGCCGCGCCGACGGCGAATGCAACCAGCACGCAGGCCGCCAGCCGGCCGGCACGCCAACGCGACGCTCGCGCGGCCGTCGCCGATTTCATCAAATCGTCGAGTTGCCGGGTCAATGCGATGCGCGGATCGGCCGGAATTTCGGCGGCCAACGAATCCCAACTCGGAAGGTCTTCGGGCCAGTCGTCGCCGAAATGCTCCACCTGTACCCGACGCAATTCCCGAAGCAAATCGCGGGCCGATTCGAATCGCCGGGCCGGGTCTTTCGCCAACATCTGATGCACCATGCGGCACAACGCCGGCGGCAGGTCGGGCCGTTTGGTTTCGAGCGGTTCCGGCGTTTTTTTCAGGTGTTGCACCGCCACGCCCAGCACCGTTTCGCCTAAAAACGGCGGCGAGCCCGAAAGCATGTGGTAGCAAGTCACCCCGAACGAATAGATGTCGCTGCGCGGATCGAGCGGCTTGCCCTCCACTTGTTCGGGACTCATGTAAAGCGGCGTCCCAAGCGTGATTCCGACCTGCGTGAGTTCCATCCCGGAGGTTTCTCGCGTGATGCGGGCGAGGCCGAAGTCGGCCACTTTCACTTCCCCACCGGCGGTGAGCATGATGTTTTCCGGCTTGATGTCGCGATGCACGACGCCCTGCTCGGCCGCCTTGGCCAACGCCGCCGCCACTTGCCGCATGATCGAAAGCGCGTGCGGCAAGTCGGGCGGACCGTGTCGCACGATGTACTCGTGAAGATTTTGCCCCTGCACGTACTCCTGGGCGATGTAGTGCAACTGATCGACGCAGCCGACCTCGTAAATTTGTACGATGTTCGCGTGAATCAATGACGCCGCCGCTTGGGCCTCGATCTCGAAACGCTGCAGATACGTTCGATCGCCGGCCAACTCCGGCTTGAGCACTTTGACGGCCACGCGGCGTTTCAGATGCTCTTGCTCGGCCAGATAGACTTCGGCCATCGCGCCGCGGCCCAACCGCCGCAGCAGGCGGAAATCGCCCAACCGTCGACCGGAAAGATCGGCATCCGACGCCGACGGGGCGGAACGTGAAGTGTTTTCTCGGTCTTGGTCGGGAGCGGACATACAACTTACTGTATGGTTTTTCATCGTATTCGTCAAGCGACGCCGGAATGCCGGCAGGGCCGCATCGCTGCCCGCCATTGTCATGCTCTTTCCCTGCGGATATGATGATTTCATGCAAATTCTACTTACCAACGATGATGGAATCTATGCGCCCGGCTTGGCGGCCATGGAACGGAAATTGCGATCCTTGGGCGACGTGACGGTCGTGGCCCCGGCCACCGAGCAGAGCGGCGTGGGACATTCGATCACTTACCAAACTCCGCTTATCGTGAAGGAAGTGTTTCGCCACGAGGAAAACGAAGGCGAGCGGCGCTGGGGTTGGGCCGTGGAAGGCAGCCCGGCCGATTGCACAAAACTCGGCATCTTGCAGTTTTGCCCAAAAACGCCGGACCTCGTCGTCAGCGGCATTAACGGCGGCTTGAACGCGGGCATCAATGTGCTTTACTCGGGAACGGCGGCGGCGGCCATCGAGGGCGCGTTCTTCGGCGTCACCAGCGTGGCGGTTTCGCTCGAATACGACGAGCACGCCCGATTCGACAAAGCCGCCCGCGTCGCTTGCGAAATCATTCGCCAGATTTTGGCGCAGAAGGGCCGCGAACCGCAACTCTACAATCTGAACATTCCGACCGCGGCCTTGTGCGGCGTGCCGGAAGTTTGCGTTGTGCCGATGAATGTCGCTCGCTATGCAGACACGTTCGAGAAGCGGTTCGACCCCTGGGGACGCGAGTATTTTTGGCTCAAGGGCGGTCCGGCGCCGATGGCCGGCCACGCGACCGACCTTTCCGCGTTGGCCGAAGGCAAGGTGACGATCACGCCGTTGGATTATAACCTAACGCAATCGGCGGCGCTCGCGGAAATGCAGCGTTGGGAGTTTGCAATTTGCAAAAAAACGCTGGAAGGCGATTGTGTTGACACCTCAAAATTGCCGACGCCGACGATTCGGGCGCGGCGCAACAAACAGAAGGCGGTGGTGCATGAAAGCTAATTACATCGGCTTGTTTTTCGTTGTTTTCGGCGTTTTGTCTTTCTGCGGATGCGGCAATGAAACGCCGCAACCGCCGACGCAGCAGCAACCGGCGGCGCCGGTCCAAGCGGCGCCAAAGACCGAGACGCCCGCTCAACCCGCTCCGCCCGCGGCCAACCCGGTGGAACACGCCGGCTCGCAAAAGGCCGCAGTAGGCGTGGGCGCCAAAGGCCGCGGCTACGGGCAAGGCGTCGTGGCCACGCCTGCCGCTTCACTGTTCGCCACCAGGGAACGCCTTGTGTTTGAAATCCAAATTCCTCAGGCGGTGCAACTTTTCAAGGCCACGGAAGATCGCGGGCCGAAAAGTCATGCGGAGTTCATGGAAAAGATCGTCAAGGCCAATCAAATCCATCTGCCGCAATTGCCCGAGGACAAGCAGTATCGCTACGATCCGAAGACGGAGCAGTTGATGGTCGATCCGAAGACCGCCGGAGAGTGAGCCATTCGCTCGCCGCGAGCTAGAGTTTTCCGACCGGCGTGTCGGCGCGCAGTTGCTCGATCATGTCGCGCGTGGCGGCCTCGACCGCCCGCTGCCATCGCGCCGCGCCGAATCGCTCGGCGTACGGCTTTTTCGCGTGGGCGAAAATGATGCCTCGCGAATTATTCACCACCGCGCCGCAACCGGCGTCGTCAAACGCCGCGGCGACATCGCGCGCCGTGCCGCCTTGACTGCCGAACCCCGGTACAAGAAAAATCGTGTGCGGCATCGCCGTCCGAAGTTCGGCGAGTTGCGCCGGATACGTTGCGCCGACCACCGCGCCCACGGCGCCGTAGCCGCAATCGCCGACGGTCGCCGCCGTCTGCGATTCGACATACTCAGCCACGTGCCGATAGATCGGCCGGCCGTCGGCCACGAGGTCTTGAAACATTTTTCCGCCGGGATTCGACGTTTTGACCAGCACAAAAACGCCCGCCGCCCGCTCGACGGCCACGTCGATGAACGGGCGAAGGCTATCGTCGCCCAAATAAGGGCTTACGGTCAAGGCGTCGGCGCCCCAAGGGCTTTGGCCGGCGGCGCCCAACATGCCTTCGGCGTAAGCGGCGGCGGTCGAGCCGATGTCATTCCGCTTGCCGTCGAGAATGACGATCAGCCCTTTTTGTTGCGCGTAGGCGATCACTTCGGCCAGCGCGGTCATTCCGGCCGGCCCGATCTGCTCGAAAAACGCCATCTGCGGCTTCACCGCCGGCACAAGCGGCGCGACCGCGTCGATCACCTCGCGGCAAAATCGTCCGAAGGCGGCCGCCGTTGTCGCCGCGTCGGCATGTTTCCAATCGGCCAGAATTCCGGCCGGCAGATTTTCCGCCCGCGGATCGAGTCCGACCAGCACGGGATTGCGGCAGCGGCGAACGGCGGCGTCAAGTCGATCGGCGAAGGAGGACATGGAGGGGAGACTGGAGACTGGGGATTGGGGACTGGTGTTCAGGGATTTGAAATTTGAAATTTGAGATTAAAAAAACCGCTTGCGGTTTCGCAAAGCAGTAGTGTAAAGTTTTCGTTTTGCCATCGCTTCACTTCTAGTCCCTAGCCCCTAATCCCTAGCCCCTTTTTTTATTTCTTCTCTTTGCTCTCGGAGGCTGGTTTATCGGCGGCGGCGGATTTTTTGTACGACTTGCTGCGATAATCGGTCTGGTAAAAGCCCGTCCCCTTGAAAATAACGGCCGCGCCGGGGCCGATCAATCGCCGCAGTTTCATCTTTCCGCATTCGGGACACTTCCGCAACGGCTGGTCCTTCATCGCTTGAAAGTGCTCGAATTGATGTTCGCAGGCGTCGCAGACGTAATCGTAGGTCGGCATGATCTTATGATTTTTGTTTGGAAACAATAACTTGACTCGGCCGCACCACACGGTCGTGCAACTGGTAGCCGTCTTGCGTAACCATCAGAACCGTATTGGCCGGGTGTTCTTCGGACGGTTGCTGCATCACGGCGTGGTGGACGTTCGGATCGAACGGCGCATTGGTCGCCTCGATCCGAGTGCAGTGGTGACAGGCGAGCAGTTCACGGAGTTGCTGACTCACCATTTTGAATCCTTCGAGCAGATTCGAGGCGTCGGCGTTTTTTTCGCCCGCCTCGATCGCCCGGTCGACGTTGTCCATGACCGGCAAAACGTCGCGCAACAGCGACAACTCGGCGTAGCGGATATGTTCCTCAAGTTCCCGAGCCGCTCGCTTGCGATAGTTTTCCAACTCGGCGTGGACCCGTAGCTCGCGGTCTTTCGCGGCGGCCAATTCGGCCTGAAATTTTTGCGCGGCGTCGTCGGCCGTCGCCTCCTCAGGCTTCGCCGGCGGCGTTTCTGCGGCCGGTTGCGGCGGCGTCTGCTCGGGCCGCGGGCTTTCCGATTCGTGATGGGGGTGGTGATGCTTGCTCACGTTCAGAGTAACTCCTTGAGCTTCTCAAAAAAACTTTTCCGCGTCGGCGTTACGTTCGCCCGTTCGATCTCCGCCAGTTGCCGGAGCGCCGCCTCGTGCTCGGGCGTCAACGAATGCGGCACCTCGACGTTTACGCGAACGTTCAAATTCCCTCGGCCGCGGCGGTGCGGGTCGGGCATCCCGTGGCCCTTGAGGATAAACACTTCGCCGCTCTGCGAACCGGCGGGGATTTTTATCTCCAACCGCCCGTCGAGCGTCGGCACCTCGAGCGCCGAGCCCAACGCCGCTTGCGTGTAACTGATCGGAACTTCGCAATACAGGTCTTGCCCGCGGCGTTGGAACATCGGATGTTCTTTCACGCGGATCGAGCAGTAGCAATCGCCCGGTGGGCCACCGACGGCACTCGGCTCGCCTTCGCCGTTCAATCGCAACCGGGTGCGGTCGTCGACGCCCGGCGGAATATCGACCTTGCGCGTGACTTTCACCTGCACAAAGCCCGAGCCGCGGCAACTGCCGCACGGTTCGTGGATTTTCTGGCCGGCGCCGTGGCACGAAGGGCAAGTCGTTTGGAGCGAGAAAATGCCGGTCTGTTGCACCACGCGGCCGTGCCCGCCGCAATAACGGCATGTCTCGGGCTGGGTGCCCGGCTTCGCTCCGGTGCCCTTGCACGTCTCGCACGGCGCGTGACGCATGAACCGCATGACTTTTGCCACGCCGTGCGCGGCTTCCATCAGGTCGATCGTCACGTCGCAGTGGATGTCGGCGCCGCGGACAGCCCGCGCGCCTTGGCCCTGGCCGAACAATCCGTTGAAAAAACCTTCGCCGAATATGTCGCCGAACGCGCTGAAAATATCAGAAACGTCGTGGAACTGCGGCGAACCGTTTCCCAGGCCGGCCTGTCCGTAACGATCGTACTTCGCCCGCTTTTCGGCGTGGCTAAGCACCTCGAACGCCTCGGCGGCTTCCTTGAACTTGACGATGGCCTCGTCGTCGCCGGGATTGCGGTCGGGGTGGTACCGGAGCGCGAGCCTCCGGTACGCCTCGGAAAGTTGAGCTTCCGTCGCGTTGCGTTCCACGCCCAAGATTTCGTAGTAATCGCGTTTTTCCGCCATCATGGGACAGAATGAGTCGGATGTCGGTGGCCAAAACATTCCATTGTAATCAAAACTTATTCGATTTGCCACTAATTGCAAAAAAGGGCCATCCCCGTGCGGGATGGCCCCGGAATGCTTGCAATACCGAATGGAACCGTCCGCTACCGAACGCTTCCTTCGACTTGCCGCTTCTTCTTGTCTTCCTTGTTCAAATCCGTTACCAACGTCTCGGTCGTCAGCATCAAGCCAGCGATGCTGGCCGCGTTTTGCAAGGCGAAACGCACGACCTTCAGCGGGTCGATGATGCCGGCCTTGAACATATCGACGTACTTCCCGCTGTTCGCGTCGTAGCCGGTCGTCGTCGGTTTTTGGCTCACTTCGTCGGCGATCACCGAGCCGTCGACGCCGCTGTTGTCGGCGATCTGGCGAATCGGCATCGACAAGGAACGAAGAATGATATCGACGCCGATTTTTTCGTCGCCGCGCGCCGCACTGCGCGACTTTTCGACCGCCTCGCGGCATCGCAAAAGTGCCACGCCGCCGCCCGGCACAATGCCTTCCTCGGCCGCCGCGCGGGTCGCGTGCAAGGCGTCTTCCACCCGGGCCTTCGTTTGCTTCATTTCGGCCTCGGTGTTCGCGCCAACCGAAATCACCGCCACGCCGCCGCATAGCTTCGCCAACCGCTCTTGATACTTCTCGCGGTCGTAGTCGCTCTCGCACGTTTCGATCTGGCCGCGAAGCTGATCGCATCGGGCCTTGATGTCCGACGGCTTGCCGCCGCCCTCGACGATCGTCGTCGTATCCTTATCGACGGTGATTTTCTTCGCGCGGCCGAGCTGTTCGAGCGTCACGTTTTCGAGCTTCACGCCGAGGTCTTCGCTGATGACCGTGCCGGCCGTCAATGTGGCGATGTCGCCCAGCATGGCCTTGCGGCGGTCGCCGAAACCGGGGGCCTTCACCGCGCAAATGTTCAGAATGCCACGGAGCTTGTTGACGACCAATGTCGTGAGCGCCTCGCCATCGATGTCTTCAGCGACGATCAACAGCGGCTTGCCGCGTTGCATCACCTTTTCCAACAGCGGAATCAAGTCGCGCAGGTTGCTGATCTTCTTCTCGTGGATGAGGACGTAAGCGTCTTCCAGCAAGCTGTCCATCTCGGGACTGCGGTTGATGAAGTACGGCGACAGGTAGCCCTTGTCGAACTGCATTCCCTCGACCACTTCATACGTGGTTTCGGCCGTCTTGCCTTCCTCAACCGTGATGACGCCGTCCTTGCCGACCTTGTCCATCGCTTCGGCCAGCAGGTTGCCGATGACCGCGTCGTTGTTCGCGCTGATCGAACCGACGCTCGCCAGGTCCGCCTTGCCGGCGATCGGCTTGGACAGCGTTTTCAAGTACGCGACGGCGGCTTCGACGGCTTTGTCGATGCCCCGGCGAATGGCCGTCGGATTGCTGCCGGCCGCGATGTTTCGCAAGCCTTCGCGGAAAATCGCGCGGGCCAAAACCGTGGCCGTCGTCGTGCCGTCGCCGGCGACGTCGGAGGTTTTCGACGCCACTTCGTTCACGAGCTTCGCGCCCATGTTCTCGAAGCGGTCTTCCAACTCGACCTCCTTGCTCACCGTCACGCCGTCCTTGGTGACGGTCGGGCCGCCGTAGGACTTGTCGAGAATGACGTTGCGGCCGGTCGGGCCAAGGGTCACGGCGACCACGTCGGCCAGTTTATCGACGCCCCGCAGCATCCGCTCGCGGGCATGATGTTCATATAGAAGTTGTTTGGGCACGGTTGGTGTTCCTTTATGGGGGATTGGGGATTAGGGATTAGGGATTAGAAATCAGACATCTGGGTTGCGCGGTGGAACCCAATCTCTAATCCCTAATCCCCAATCCCTAATCCCTCCTGGATTACTTCACTACCTTGGCCAGAATATCGGACTCGCGGACGATTTTCACTTCGCGGCCGTCGATTTCAATCTCGCTGCCGCTATACTTGCCGTAGATCACCTCGTCGCCGACGGCCACCGAGAGCTTGCCGCGATCGCCGCTATCGAGCAACTTGCCCGGCCCGACGGCCAAGACGGTGCCGCGCTGCGGCTTTTCCTTGGCCGTGTCGGGCAGCACGATGCCGCCGGCCGTCATCTCCTCGGCTTCCACCGGTTCCACCACGACGCGATCATCCAAGGGCTTCAAGTTGAGTGCCTTTGCCATTGTCCATTTCCTTGAGATTGAAGTTTTAAGTTGATTGGTTTGTTGTTAGCAGCCAAATAGCCGGGAGCCAACGGCTCCCGGAGAATTTCCGAGAACCCACCGGGAGCCGTTAGCTC
>CAZWNM010000031.1:0-9982 GCA_964635765.1 uncultured Planctomycetaceae bacterium
CAATGTCGTCCAACGGGCGCGTGTCGCCGATGCGGAATTGCTCGCGGTCGAGGTCTTGCTGCGATTTGCTTTCCGAATAGCCGCCGATTTCGATATGCGTGCCGCCGTCGATTTGCGAGCAGCCGAAATCGATCAATTGCCGCCGCAGTTCGGCCGGCTCGCGGGCCGTGAGCACCATGCCGGTGTACGGAACCGACAGCCGCAGAATGGCGATCAGCCGCTTGAAATCGGCGTCGCCCAAGGCGTATTTCGGATCGAGCGCCCGATTGCTGGCGTCCTTGACGCGCGGGAAGGAAAACGTATGCGGGCCGCAATGATACGTCTCTTCCAAATGAATGGCGTGGGCCAAAAGCGCCATCGCCTCGAATCGCCAATCGTACAGGCCGAACAGGGCGCCGAGGCCGACGTCGTCGCAGCCGCCTTCCATCGCACGGTCTTGGCCGTAAAGCCGCCAGAGGAAATCGGATTTGTTGCCCGTCGGGTGCATGGCCGTATAGGTCGGCCGGTGATAGGTTTCCTGGAAGATTTGATAGGTGCCGATTCCGGCGGCGCGCATTTTGCGATAGCCCTCGACATCCAGCGGGGCGCAGTTGACGTTGACGCGGCGGATTTCGCCGTGGCCCGACTTGACCGAGTAAATGACGCGAACGGCGGCAGCGATCACGTCGGCGTCGTAGTCGGGATGCTCGCCGTAGTCGATCACGAGCCGTTTATGGCCGGCGTTGACCAGCGCGGTAACTTCGGCGCGAAGCTCGTCGTCGGTCAGCGTACGGCGGACAACTTTCTCGTTGCCCGAGCGAAATCCGCAGTATTTGCACCCATTGACGCACTTGTTGCCGATGTAAAGCGGCGCGAACAACACGATGCGGTTGCCGTAGACGTTTTTCTTCAGCGTCCGGGCGGCGGAAAACAACTCTTCGAGCAGGTCCGGCTGATCGACCGACAGGAGCGCCGCCATTTCTTCGAGCGAAAGCCGCTTCTTGTCCATCGACTTGGCCAGAACGCCCCGCACTTCGGCGGCCTCGGCCGGTCGGCGGACCAGCAGTTCTTCGATTTTCGCGGCGGGAATGAAATCTTTCAGACCCTCAGTGTTCGGACGAAGCAACATGTTCAGCAACTCCTAATTCACGGTTTTTCGCCATCAGCGACTTGACTTGAACGCCCGGGAGTTTGCCGAGTTTGCCCGTCAGAGCGCTCTGACGCTCGACCGAAGAGTCGGTAATCAGCGTGATGATATTCACGCCGTGCGATGGATACGGCAAACCGAGCCGGCCGATGACGAGGTCGCCGAACTGGGAAATCAGTTCATTGACATCCGCAACGGAAGCCGTTTGCCGATCCAAAATAATGCTGACGCAACCGAGCCTCTTCTCCATCGGAAAACTCCCATGAATCAGATCTCGACAACGCGATGAAGGCGATGTTTTCGAGAATGACTATCCATGTATTATACGCGATCGGTCAAGATCGACAAGTCGCGCCGCGTAATTTTCCCAAAACCGCGGGCTTTTTGCCGTAATGCATGGTTGGCATCAAACCGCGTCTGCTGAAAAACGTTACTGCGGCAGCTCCACACGCAGCGTGACGACGCCCCACGACGGTATCGGCACGTCGCCAACGACCGCGCGTTTCGGCTGCTCGCTCGTGTCGCTGATCCACAACCGTTTCGGTACGAACCGCGACCAAATAAGTTTCGCGGCAGTCGGCTTGTCGCCGGTCCCCAACAGGCGGACGATGATCGCACGGCCGTCGTCGCTCGGTTTCAAACCGGTTACGACCACATCGGCCGGAGCGACGCGCAGCAGCGGCTCGGCCCTCGGCGCCTTACCGCGACCGGGCACTGCAACCAAGGGCTGGCTGAAACCGACGGCCACGCGCGACGCCTCGGCGTTGCTGCACGGCCCGCGATGCGGCCGAAGGATGAACCGAAACACGACCGGGCCTTCTTGATAGGCGCGGTAGTTCGTGTACCAGTGGTTGTTCATCGCCCAGGAGTAGAGTTTTTGGGTCGGCTCGACCTTCTTGCGCCACACGTTCGGATTCGTCGGCATGTTGAGGATCGTCGCGGTGATGCCGCCGACTTGCACCAGCGGCGCGTCGAGCGTGATCCATGTCACGCCGAAATCGGCGTTCGACACGTCGGCCCAGCGTCCCACGGTAAACCAATTTTTGCAGGCGCTCGGAATCTGATCGATCTCGGGCCGAACGACGCCCAACGGCACATTGAGCCGCATGGTGCCGTTGGGAACATTGAACGGAAACGCGAAATTAACGCTTTCCTTGCTCTTGATGGCCGTGTAGTCGTCCGCTTCGAGGCGTTTTTTATCGACGGTGTTGATCAATTCGACGTAATCTTCGCCGGCCGCCATGCGGATTTCCCTGGTCAATTTGTGGCAGCCCGGCGCGCCGGACTCGACCAGCAACGAGGCGACCAAGGGACCGCGGTCGCGAACCGTGATTTTCACCGGGCCGTTGCGCTGCAGATCGGCCAGCTTGTCGCCGATGAGATAGAGATAATCGTTGATGGCCTGGCCGCCGGACGTATCCGCCAGATTGCCGGCGATGCCCTCGGCTCGCAATTCGACGATCGCGCCGGTTTTTTCATCGAGCCGAACGCGGAGTTTGTCGTTGGCTAACGTCGCGCCGGCGGCGGTCAGCTTGGTTTCAAGCGGAAGCTTTCCGTGTTGCGAGATCGTGAAGCGACGGCCGGCCAGCGGCGGCATATCGCTCGCCAGCACGGCCAACTCGCCGCCGGCGAGCCGCTGCGCGGGCACGGGCCGCCCATGGTCGTCGGTCACGAAGTTGCCCGAGCCGGACACTTCTTCCTGCGGCAGCAGAACAATCTCGCTTCGTTGCCATGACGCGGTGTTGAAGATATCCACCTGCACGCCGCTGCTTGGCTGGTTGTTCACTTGGCTTTGCGCGGCTTCGCTCAGAAGTCGCCGGGATTGCAGGTTTGCGGCGGTCGCATAAGACTGCTTGATGTTCCACTGATCGGCGGTGAAGCGGCAGCCGGGCTGCGCGACGCTGCAAAAGGCGCCCCAGGTGTGTTCGGAATACAGCAGCACGTTTCTCCATGCCGCCTCGAAATCCTTGGCAGGATAATGTTTCGGATTGATGATCGCCCAAAGCGTTTCGGCTTGGGCAAGCCGCTCGGAACTGCCGCGATTCATGGCCGTTTCGGCGGCCGACGAGCCGGCGCCGTCTTCCCAATACGGCGTCCAATCGCCGCGCACTTCCGGCAGTTGATCGCCGTAACGTTTTTCGAACGCGCGGAACGCCTCGCTCGTCGACGCAATGATGAGCTTCGGCGATTCATGCGTCGCGTTCCACTCCTTCACGACATCGCATATTTGCGGTTCGGGAACGGCGTTGTCGCCATGGCCCGCCCAACGAATGTAGGCGATGTCGTAAGGATACTTGCGTTTTTCCAGCGCCGCGCAAACATCGGAAATGCACTTCGACGACAGGCCATCGTAAGTATCCGACATGGCATAGCCGCGGTACGGAACCCAAACAAGCACGCGGCTTTTGCCGTCCGGCCCGATCCACCAAAACGGTTTATTTTCCCACTGCACCAAAATATCGCCGATGCGGGCCACATAGTTCGGGCCGACGGAAAAATACTTGATGCCGGCTTGATTCAGGGCCGTGACCACGCCCCACGTGTAGCCCGGCACGTCGCTGATCATCGCCGCGTCGATGGGCACCCCGGTTATCTCGCCGAGTTGGGTGGAAAAGCGGAACAGATGCATCAATTCTTCCGGCCGGCAAAGGCCGGTCAGTTCATTCACATACGTGCCATTCAGGGCGACTTGGCCTTTTTTCACGGCGTCGCAAAATTCCTTGCGATGTTCGGCCGGCATCCGTTTCAGGAAAAGATCGGCGGCCCAACCAACTTCGACATTCCAAACGAAGCGGGCGCCCTCGGGATAATCGGCCGTGCGCCGCGCGGCGGCCAGCCCTTGCAGAAGGTTGTTGACTTGCTTTTCCTCGATGTCGGTTTGAACCGCCGTGTAGCCGATGTCGGTGTGCGAATGGGGCAAAATATAAATCGTCAGCTTACGCGCCGGTTCAATGGCGACCGATTGCGACGGAACCGTCATCGCAACGGCCATTGCAATGATCGAACACAGACAGGCGGGAATCATTCGCGTCATGGCAGGTTTCTATTTGAAAGACGGGCCGTTAAAATACAGCTGATATCCATGAAATAGCTCTCAGCTATTCCACCGTGAGGCATCTATTCGCCGAGGGCGTGCATCTCGATCGACTCGGAAAGTCGGTTGCCGTTATTATCTTCGAGATGCGACTTGAAGGGGCCGTCCTCGGGCTTCCAGCCGGGAACGACAACCGCCAACATGCCGCCCTTCTTCAGGGACACTTGTTGTTTGGTTACGTCGCCGTGCGCCCGTTCGATGACCCAAACGTACTTGTCGGCGGCGGGCGCGCCCTCCTTGAACTCGTAGGCCGCGCCGAAACTCATCACCGTGCCGTCGGGCAAGGTCTGCGGCAGTGCCACGCCGGCCGAAAGCTCGATCGGCTTCGCGTCGGCAGCCAGCAACATGAAACGGCCATCGGCCATTCCGATTCCGATTCCAAAAGCCACGAACGACAGAACAACAGCAAAACACCGGCGTTGCATGATAGTCTCCAAGACAGTTGCGTGTGAAATCAACCGCCGAACCACCAGCGGATACAGTGAAAAAATACCGGGGCGGCGAAGCAGAGCGAGTCGATGCGATCCAACACGCCGCCGTGGCCTTCGACCAGAGTGCCGTAATCGCGGACGCCGCGATCGCGTTTGATGGCCGACATGGTAATGCTGCCGGCGAAGCCCATCAGCGAGATAACGGCCGACATGACGGCCGACATCCATACGCTAAAAGGCGTTGCCCAGGCCAGGGCGGTGCCGAGGAGCATGACGCTGACGGTTCCGCCCAGCAGCCCTTCCCACGTGCGCGTGGCGTTGATCGTCGGCGCGATGACGTGTTTGCTTGGCAATTGGGACCAGGCATATTGCAGGGCGTCGCTCAATTGGACCATCAGCACGAAGAAGAACAGCAGGCCGCTTGTGCCTTGCAGCGCGATTTTCGCATTTTGCTGGCCGTTTTCGGCGGATGGCTGAGCGGGCGCGGTTTTGGGCTGGGGCTGGCCGATCGCCGCCTTGGCCGACGACTGGCTCGCCGCCGCCTTTCCTTGATGCTCGGCGAACGTCTTGTTGATCGTCAGCAGGGCGGGCGCGTAGCTGAGGCAGTAGACGCAAATCAGCAGGCCGCATTGGATTTTCGCCGTGCGTTCCAAAAACCGCTTGAAATCGCCGGCCAACGCGATGCCGGTCGGAATCAGCAAAAAAGCGTAAACCGGTATGGCGATGCTGTAGAGGTCGTACCAGCCGAGATAAACCAAAATGAATTGCAGCGGCGTGACGAGAAACAAAACGCAGAACAGCGGGCGATGGTCGCCGGGCCGGGTAGGCGTGATCGTGATGAACTCGCGCAACGCCCAAAACGAAAGCAGGCCGAAAATCGCCACCGTAACCCAGGTGTACAACAAAAACGTCGCCGCCAGCGTGGCGAATAAAATCGACCAGGCACGCACGCGAAGCCGGAACGTTTCCAAAATTGCCGGATCGACGCCGCCCTCGGGCCGACGCTTGAGTATCCATACGATGAACCAAGAAATGCCCAACAACGACAGCACCGTGCCGATCAAGGTAAGAGTTCGTGGATCGTCGAAAACATTCACGGCCGAAAACCCCCGTTCGCTTCGCGCATCTAACGTCCCCTCTCCCTTTGGGAGAGGGTTAGGGTGAGGGCTTTGCTTGTGCGATTTCCACAGGCCCTCACCCCCTGCCCCTCTCCCAAAGGGAGAGGGGAGTAGTTTGTAAAACTCCGCCTAGTCGGCGTCTTCCTTTTCTTTCATTTCCTTCAACCGCCGCACGGCCTCGCGGGCGCGGGCCAAAAAATCCGTCTTCGCCTCGCCGGCCTCCAGCCACATCGGAGGGCCGAACGTCAGGCAGCTGAGCATCGGCACCGGCAGCACTTCGCCGCGCGGCAAGATGCGATTCATGTTGTCCAAATGCACCGGAATCAATTCCAAGTCGGGCCGCTTCTTGCATAAATAGTATAGCCCGCTCTTAAACTCCCCGATTTCCCGCCCGTCCGAACGGCCGCCTTCCGGAAAAATAATCAACGAATACGTATGGCCGATTTCGCGGATCATCAAGTCGATCGGACTCTGATGCACCTTGATTTCCTCGCGGTCGATCAAAATGGCGTGGAACAATCGGTTGGCGAAATAACGCCGCACCGGGCCTTTGATCCAGTAATCTTTCGCGGCCACGGGCCGCGTAATCACCCGCACTTCCGGCGGCAACGCCGACCAAATGATGATCGGGTCCAAATGACTCGTGTGGTTGGCGAAATACACCCGCTGACAAGTGTCGGGCTGCGAATCGATCCAGCGCACGCTGACCCCGCTCAGGAAACGGGCCCCCACCGCTAAAAAGTTTCGTATGAGATTCGTGTCCATGACGCCGTCACCTGTGCAAGATTTCATCCTACCCGGTCGGGCTGGTTTGCTCAATACCACAACCCGCGGCGGGGGGTGCCGGCAAACGGCGGCATTTCGATTCGTAAATGCCGGCGATCATCTCCTCGTACCCCCGCACCATGTTTTCGACCGACCAGTGAGCAACCACATGCTCGCGGCCGGCCTTGCCCATCGCGGCGGCTCGTTCCCGGTCGCCGAACAACTCGATCACGCGGCCGGCCATGCCCGCGGCGTCGCCCGGCTCGACCAAAAACCCGGTCTGATAGGGCAAAACCGTCTCCGGCACCGATCCGACCTCGGTGGCGACAACCGGCCGCCCGGCAGCCATCGCTTCCAACAAGCATACCGGGTTGGCCTCCATGTGCGATGTCAAAAGCAGCACGTCCACAAGCGGCAGCAGGTCGGCCACGTCGGACCGCGTTCCCAAAAATTGCACGGCCTCGGCAACGCCAAGCTCTTGGGCGAGCGACTCCAAACGCGGCCGCTCGGAACCGTCGCCGACGATCAAAAATCGAGCCGCCGGCATTCGCTGGCAAACCGCCGCCGCCACGCGCAAAAACATCTCGTGATTTTTCTCCGGCCGCAGCGCCGCGACGATGCCGGCCACCGGCGCGTCGGCCGGCAAGTGCAATTCCTCCTGCAATCGCCGATTTCGCTCGCGCAGCCGAAACCGTTCCACATCGACGCCGTTCGGAATCACCCGAACTTTTCGGGCGGGGCAGCCTTCGTTGGAGACCAGATACCGGCCGTGCGGCTCGGCCACCGCCACGAAGGCATCGGTCAACCGAGCCAAACGGCGATTGAGAAACTCGACGTGGTCGGGCAGGCCGGTCGAGTGCAACGATGAGCAGATGACTGGCACGCCCGCGAGCCAGCCGGCCAAGCGGCCCCAAAACATTCTATCGCCGCCGGTGCCCACCGTGATCACCGCGTCGATCCGCCGTCGCTGCATCAATCGCACAAGCCGCCAAAGCACCGCAATGTCGTATTTATTCCCACCGGTCAGCAATTCGCTGAACGCCGGCGCCTCGCGGGCCAATATTTCGCCGAGCGGTCCGAACTTTTTCAGGCAGCACAGTTCCGGTTGGAATCGCCGCCGGTTTATCCGCCGAACCAGTTCGACCAGCAGAGTCTCCGCGCCGCCGACCGGCATGTTCGTGGTGACGAACATCACCCGCAGCGGATCGCGTCGGTCGAGCGGCGTTAGTTTTCGGCGGAACATGAGGGGAGACTGGGGATTGGGGACTGGGGACTTGCGAACCCCACTAACTAATATGGCATTTTCTTCGCCGTTGATGTCGTTTTTCAGAGGGACGCATGGAGGGTTTTACCGATTGTAACGAACGTGCCGATTTGGTTGGGCCGCCAAAATGTCGCGTTCTTGGAATGTTTTCCTCGCAAGCCCGGTCAAAAAATGCCATTCTTCTACAGAGAGGAACCCCATCCGTGCATTATCCGCACATCATTCATCTCACTTCCATCGCCGATCTTCGCGCCGCCGCGCCGGCTTGGGACGACCTTTGGCGGCGAAGCGACGTCGCGGTGCCGTTGGTTCGCGCGGAAACGTTGGCCGGGTGGCTCGAACAATTCAAGCCGCGTGCAGCATTTCACGCGATCGTGGTCGCCGATGCGACGCACTGGCTCGCCGCGTTGCCGCTCGTCGGCGGTCGTGCAGCGGGGGTAATTCCGGCGGCGTGTTTCCCTTGCAATCCTTGGACGGCATGCGGCGATCTGTTGTGCGATTCGACGGCCGCCGACGTCGATGCCGTCATGGACGCGCTGGTGGCGGCGACGGTCGATTTGCCGTGGCCGCTCTTGTGGCTCAACGAAACCGCGCCCGAGGCCCCGCGTTGGCAAGCAATGCTCCGCGCGTGCCATCGCGCCGGGGTCGCCGCCCATTACCATCAACAGTATCGCGTCGGCCGCATCAAAATCGACCGCGATTGGGCGACTTTTCAAAAGCACTTGTCCAAAAGTCATCGCCAGTCGATGACACGGTCGGCCAAACGCTTGGGCCACGAGGGCAACGTTCAATTCGACGTTTGCAATCGATTCGAGCCGCGAGAAGTTGAAGCGTGGATGCACGAGGCCTTCGAAGTCGAAAATCTCGGTTGGAAAGGCCACGGCGGCACGTCGGTGATTCGCACGAAAGGCATGTTCGACTATTTCGTCGGCCAGGCAAAACAACTGGCCGCGTGGGGTCAGTTGGAAACCGTGGCGCTGCGGCTCGACGGCCAAATGCTCGCGTTCATCTACGGCTTTCGCGCGAAGCGCACGTATTTCGCCTTGAAGATCGGCTACGATCCCTGTTTTGCCGCGTTCAGTCCCGGCCAGGTGATTTTCTACCGTCTTTTGGAACGGTTCCACGGCGACGGCGAAACCCAGGCGTTGGATTTCATAGGGCCGATGATGCAATGGCAGTCCCGCTGGCGGCCGGATACGTACGGCGTCGGCCGCATCGTCATGGCGCCGCGACGTTGGCTGGGCCGCGCGGCCGTGTCGGCCTACGTGAACGTATGGCGGCGTTTTCGCGCGTGGCAAACGGCCGTCGAAAGCGTTCACGGCCAGCCGGCCTCCTCCGCCGCCGACTCCGTGTCGCCCGAACCGGCAGGCGCGCTCGGGTGAAAAATTACTTCTCCTCGGCAATAGTCAAGGAAAATTGCGTGCCGCCTGATTTTTTGGAAATGAGAACGGTCAGCTTGCGATCTTCTTTAACGCCTTCGAGCATCGTGTCCGTTGCCGTGGCGGCGATTTTGATTTTCCAGCCGTTTTCCTTCATTTTTTCCAAATAAAACGCCTTGACCTTCGCGGCGGAATCGGATGTATTCAGCAAGACGCACACGGGCGGAGGGGTCGTTTGCGTCTGAGTCGGAATTGCCTTGGGATACAAAGGCACGTCGTTCGGGAATCCGGGGGGCAAAATTACCGGCGCCGTGCCGCCGGCGTAATGGCCCTCCGCGCCCGTCCCGTACTTGAACGCGATTTCCTCGCCGCCGTGGCTTTTTTTCCAATCGGCGTCGTTGGCGTTTTCAGCGGCCGAACGCTTGCAGCCGGGACAAAACGCCATGATTAGAACGGCGACCAGAATAAACTTGATGCCGAAACCGGCCTTTGTCGCTTGCGAGTGCGAAAAGAAATGTGTCACGTTTTCAATTAGTGGTTAGTGGATAGTGGGTAGTTTAGTCACGGCGTCCTCGCCGGGAATAACGGCGGGTAGCCACGGCGGCTACACGGATAACTGACTACCGAAAACTTGCTGGCGTCTTCAATCGCCGTTCTTCGTTTCCCTATTCCCACGCCAACGTCACCGGCGAACCGACGCAGATGCCGAGCCGATGGGCGGCGTTGTCGCCGACCAAGGCCAATTCGAGCCGGCCGCCGGACCCGATTAGCGCGACCAGCGTTCCGCTAGGCTGCTCGGCATAGG
>CAZWNM010000032.1:0-9981 GCA_964635765.1 uncultured Planctomycetaceae bacterium
CGCGAGCATCGCCACGACGCAGATTTATACGCACGTCGATCCCTCGCGGCTGAAGGCTGTTCACAAAAAGTTCCATCCGCGCGGGTGATTTTTTACTTCAACGTCTTTCCCACCTCTGGAATCAATGCCGCGGCCGTCTTCGCGTCGAAGTTGAATAGCACGAAACCGGACGCGCCGAGCGATCGAGCTGTTCGGACTTGCTCGACCACTTGATCCGGCGACAAGCGGATGCCGGCGGCCGTCACGCCGATGCCGGCGAAAAGCGCGACGCGGCCGTCGATCAATTTCACTTGATTGCGAACCAGCGACGCGAACTGCGCCGTGTCGGCGGTGTAGTCCATCGGGCAAACGAAATCGAGCGAGCCGGCCTTGACCCATGCCGGCCAATCTTGCGCGACCGATTCGCGGCACGCCGGATACGAACCGAACACGGCCGCCGAGATTTTCAGCCCCGGCCGCAGCCGTTTCGCCTCGCGGCTCACGTCGGTCACGAGCGCGGTGATTTGCCGGCATCGCCAATCGTTGTATTCCGCCTTTCGCCGGCCGGAAAAACACGCCTTCGGCCAATCGGCGTCGGCGACTTTGCGGCCGCTGTCGGCCTCGAAACGCCGCCGGCAGCCGTTGCAGTAGCAGCATTCGGGGCCGGGATAGCGAATGTAATCGAGATGCAGGCCGGCGATCGGATACTTTCGCACGACTTCCAACATGCTCTCCCGCTCGAGTTTTTGATTCTCGGGATGCGAGGGGCAAAGCCAATCGCGCGGCTCGCCTTTCGCGGTCACTTGCGTGCGGCCTTCGCGCCGCATTTTCGCCGTAAAATCCTTCGGCGCATTCGTTAAATTAAAACACACTTTCCAAACGTGAACCTCGATGCCGTATTTCTTCGCCCCGGCGCAGCATTGCTCGACCTGATCGCCGTAGCGGCGGAAGACATCGCTGCGGGGCAGCATTTCGCTCGGATAATGGGCGACGCCGCCCCAAAACATGTTGGGAAAGACGGCGTTGAACCCGTTTTCCGACAGCAATTTCGCCGAGCGTTCCCAATCGCCCGGAAAAGCGCCCGTGCCCGAATGATTCCACACGGCCCGAGTTTCTTGGGCGGGATTTTCGGCGGCAAGAACCGCAGGCGACAGCAGCAGCAAAAGGGCGAGGGCGTGCATGGGAGGCGGGGAACCAGTTGTGTGCGGCGGAAATGCCGTAGCTCCAAGCAAACGAAGCGGCTACAATGCTCGTGTCGGATACGCTCGAACTCGCACGTAAAAATGACTATAGCATTTCACCAGCCGGAAACAAGCACGGGATGGATAGCGGCATGAAACTGGCGATTTTTCTCCCGAATTGGCTCGGCGACGTGGTCATGGCCACGCCGACATTTCGGGCGATTCGACGCCGATTCGGCCGCGACGCCAAGATTGTCGGCATTTTGCGGCCATATCTGGTCGACGCGCTGGCCGGCACCGATTGGTTCGACGAGCTTTGGTTTTTCGATCCCCGCTCGAAAGATCGGTCGCTGCGATCCTTGGCGTTGGTTCGGCGGATGCGCGCGGAATCGTTCGACACGGCCGTGCTGGCGACGAACTCGCTGCGTTCGGCGGCGATTGCTTGGCTCGGTGGGGCGAAGCATCGCGTCGGCTTCGCTCGCAACGGGCGCGGCCCCCTGCTGACCGGCCGGCTTTATCCGCGCCGCGAAAACGGCCGCATCGTGCCCGCGCCGATGGTCGAAACCTATTTGGAATTGGCCCACGCCGTCGGGTGCGTGGAAGAATCGCCGCGATTGGAGCTTGCCACGGTCGCGGCCGACGAGCGATCGGCCGACGCCGTGTTCGCGCGGCTCGGCCTGCGCGGCGACGGCCGCGTCATGGCGATCAATTCGAGCGGGGCGTACGGCGGCTCGAAACTCTGGCCCGTGGAATACTTCGCCGAATTGGCACGACGTATGGTCGTCGAACTCGGCGACGACGTTTTGGTCATTTGCGGCCCGAAGGAGCGGGAA
The DNA here is from genome assembly GCA_964635765.1 of uncultured Planctomycetaceae bacterium. Taxonomy (GTDB): domain Bacteria; phylum Planctomycetota; class Planctomycetia; order Pirellulales; family Thermoguttaceae. The sequence continues at coordinate 1,994 of CAZWNM010000032.1, forward strand.
ATCGCACGGCGCATCGTCGAGCTATCGGGCAACCCTCGCGTGTTTTCGATGGCCGAGCAACCGATGGACCTCGGCACGTCGAAGGCGTGCATCCACCGCTGCCGGCTGATGGTTTCGACCGACAGCGGCCCTCGACACGTCGCGGCGGCGTTCGGCCTGCCGGTGGTGACGCTGTTCGGGCCGATGCTGCCCGTCTGGAGCGAAAATCCGACTCAAAAGGCCGTGAATCTCGTGCTCGATCTCGATTGCATCGGCTGCCACAAGCGCGTGTGTCCGTTGGGGCATCATCGCTGCATGAGAGACATGACCGTGGATCGCGTGTTCGCGGCGATTCCGCGCTAGTCGCCAGCAGGCCGTCATGGTCCTAGAATGTTGCGGAGTGCGCCTCCGTGGAGCACTCCGCTCTGAGGCTTCACTTCGACTTCGTGGGCAGTCAATTTGAGATGGGCGGCTTCCTCGTCCAACTCGTTGTGCAAGACCAACGTGCCGTCGGCATCGACCACGAGGATTTCGGCGGGGGCGATCAATTTGATACTTCTGGTTTTTCGGCCGCGCAGATATTCGCCGCCGCGGAAGTCAAGCGCAATGGCATCGGAAAAATACTCGACCGTGATTGAAGTCTCTGGCGCGGCGGCGACCGTCGGTTCCGTTATGCGAGCTTCCGGCCTGGCGGGCGGTCTGGCAGGCGTTCCTCGAGCCGGCGGTCTGGCAGGCGTTCCTCGAGCCAGCGGTCTGTCAGGTGTTCCTCGGGCCGGCGCTCTGACGGGTGGCGTCACCGTGGTTTTATCCGTGAAATTGGCGACTTGGCCGCGAAACAACGAATATTCTTTCGACACCTCGATACCCTTCTCTTCCAGCCACTTCACCAGGAGAACATGCGCTTGCGGCTCCGTCCTTGCGTGGCCGGGTTTCACCGAAATCGCGAGAATACGCGTGTCGCGCGGCACGAAAATCGCCGCGCTCGCGTGCGACCAATCCGTCACGGAATATCTCTTCTCGGTCAGCTTGGGGTCTTTCAGCAGATTGGGCTTCAATCCAAAATTCGGATTGTACAGAGCGAGTTGAACGCGATAGACGTATCGCTTGCCGGGTTCAACGTTGTAATCGAAAAACCGAAATAGCAAATACGGCGGCGTTTTGGCAGTCTCGTCCCGGCCGGTCGTCGGTGCGACGGGCGCGGCGACGATCTCATTGCCGAACTCGTCCGTTTTCGGCGGCGCGTCCGGCTTAGGCGTCAGATCGGCGGGCCTCGGCGTCGTTAGCGACTTTTCGCTCGATTGAAGCGGAATTTGCGGCAGATGGGCTGCGCTCGCACCCCAATCGCGATTGGTCATCGGCCCCAACGGAAATGCAAGTTTCGACGCGATGAAAGCGGGAGCGACGACTTCCTGGCGTTCCTGCGCGCCCCATCGCGTCCTTGCCTCCTGCACGGCTGCACCGGAAAGGATTGAAACGGCTTTGCTCCAGTCGGGCTTTTCCGCCTCGGCGGGACTCAACACTTCGACACGCGCAACCGTGTAGCCGGCGTACCGGGGCGTGTCGGTGTTCGCGTCATAACAGACGCTGTTTTTGAATTCGCTGAACGCAAGCGATTGCTTGTCGATCGGCACCAACCCGGTGACGACGACCCAACGCTGGCCGCGCGGTCCGCCGCTGTTTCGCTCCATGAGGGGCGGTCGCCCCGCAACGGCCGGCGTCGCGGCTTCGGCCGCCATTTGGAACGCCCCGACTTCCGCCGTCCCTTGAAGTTCTTCAACGGCGAACATGGCCGGCGGGCCTCGCAGCGGACGTTTCGGAATCAACGGCGCATCCCACGACTGCTCGTAAACGTACGACGCCGGGCTAAGACGATGGCTGATTTGTTCCGCTTGTTTGGCGTAATCTTGAACCACGACGGGCGGGTCGTCTTTCGGCGTCGATTCCAGTTTGGCTGCCGCTTTTCCAACGTTATCGGCCAACTCGGCCGTGGTTTGCGAAAAACGTTCGACCGACACCGCTGAGCATGCCAGCCAAACAAAAACGAGCGCCGCTAGCCCCAAAACGATCTTCTCGACGTTTTCGAGCAAGAATGCTTGAACGGCCGCTTTATCGAATTGCAATTTCATTTTCATGGCTTATTTCTCGGAGCAGGAAGAGGCGAACCGGGCGGCACGCCCGCAGGCGGCCCCGCCGGATTTTTCGCCGACGCCGCGCCCATGCCGAACTTCTCGCGGTCCGGCGGATTGAAAATGTAAATCACCGCATATATCTCGACGGGCACGTCGTCCGACCCCAATTCTTGCGATGGGCTGCTGCTCTGTTCTTGCACGGCTGGCCTGCGAGGCGAATCGCTAGGCCGCGTGCCGCGCACGGGTCCCGGGCTGCGCCTGCCGGGACGCCTGATGCCGGCGCCGGGTGCTGGCGCGCTGCTGGTCCCCGTCAACTCGAGCGCCGTGCTGGGCGACTTGCAAAGACGAACGCGGCGCACTTCGATCGGCATGTTCGAATTCGCGCACTGCGCCAGCAAACTCGGCAAGCGAAGCTGGTTCATCATCAACCGCAAGCGAACGGGCATCATCTTGAACTCGGCCGGATACGCGGGGATGGAAGACGCCGGCTGGCCCTTGTCGTCGACATAACGATCTTCGACGAGCAGCCGATTCGGGTCGTTTGGATCGCCCGACGCGCCCGCTCCGGCGGCTTCGGCGGATGACCCGCCGCGCACGACCGTGTCGGCGGCCGCTCGCCAAGAGACGGCGGCGTCTTTGCCAATGTCGATGGCTTCGATTCGCTTGACGGCCAGTCCGGTTTCATTGACGCCATGAATGACGCGAAGCAACGCTTCATAAATCCAAAGGTCTTCCTGGGCGAGCACGACGGCCAGCGTGGTGGGTGGCACTTGCCAGTCGAAACGGCCTGTCAGCCGGTCATAATCGCTGGGATTCCAATCGACCGTGCCGATCCATTCTACGGTTGCGTTCGCCGGGTTGGCCGGCCGGCGCGCGTCAACCTCGACTTTGAGATTGCTCAAATAGTTCGGGATGAACGTTCGGTAGCGTTCGCGATATTGGCTGGGCAACTCGCCGTTGGGTCGAAGTCGCTCGAATTGCTCCTTGAAATCGGCGCCCAAGTCCTTGACAGGGAACGGGTTTTTCGCCTTCTGCTGCTCGTACAGATTTTCCCAAGCCGTGAAAACGCTCTGTTTTAATTTGGCAGTTTGCTCGCGAACGTACCCAATCACCTTGTCGTTCGGATCGCCTTGCCGAATCTTTTGAACGCTGGTGAAATCTTGCTTAATGGCCAATTTCCCCTTCTGAAATAAATCGGCCAGATCGTCCGTCGCCAAATACCAACACACGAGCGACACACAAAGCATAACGCCGCAAAGCACCCAAAATTGGTGCTTCTTGACGATGGCGAGAACTATCTTGAGTTGATCCATAGCGTCTTATCTCATTACTCCTCTCTCCTTTTGGGAGAGGGTACTTTTCACAAAACTTTCGTCTCGTTCACGGCTTCGCCGGCACGGCGTTCTTTTCCAACAACGTCTGCTTGGCCGCCGCCGCTTTCTTGGCTTCTTGACGTTCGGCGGGTGATTTCGGCTGCCAAAAAAAAAGCACGACAAAATCGTATTGCCTTAATGTGATCGTCGTCGCTTCCGACGCGGCGGCGCCGGCAGGCGGGGCGGCCACGACAGGTTCACGGCCCCCTCTCGGCCGCGACAGTATGATCGGCCCCGGGGACGGAGCCGGGGCAGGCGCGGCCCCATTGTCGTCCGTCACCTTGATATCGGCGCCTGGGATGACGACGTCCACGTCACGGGCGGCCACGCAAAGCGAGTCCACCAGCGCGGGATGGCTGATGCCCAGTTCCTGCATGGTCACCATTTCGAGCTTGCCCGATTCGCCCGACGGCAACTCCACAGCGCCGTCGCGAAGGGCGTTGACGAGCTTGTCACGGACGAACTGCGCTTCCTCCGAACCGAAATTCGGATCGTGCGTGCGTTGATTGTGATAATGGTATCCGCCGATCCGAATGATCCAGCCCGGCCCCTTGGGGCTTCCGGCTGGATTTGGCTGGTCCGGCGGATTCGGAGTCGTTCCAGCGGCGGCCGGCGCCGTTTCTTCAAACCTCTTCACCGCCGCGTAGCACTCCGATAGGTCCTCCTTCTGCTGACTGTCGATGTTCGTTACGTGCAGTTCTTTGCGGCTGGAAATGCGATCGACAAGGTCGGCGATGTTGGAATCGTCGCGGTTTTTTCGAGTGGGCAGGCAGACGTTGACGGCTTTGAGCAATTCCAGCCACCGCGTGCGCCCGCCGGCGTTGCCGACCAGATGTTGCCCGATCTGGTTGGTGGATTGGAATGCGCTTCGCGCTTGTGCATCGTCGTTCTTCAGCCGACTGGCCTGAGCGACCAATTGCGATGCCTGAGTGCGCGAATCTTTCCACGTGTCGGCGGCGACGGTGCCTACGGCGAGCGAATAGGCGAGGTATTGGACGAAGAAGGCCAGCAACAGGACCGCCGCAATCGCCACGGCCCAGGGTTTCTTGCGGCGAATCAGTCGATCCTGGATGATTTCGCGCGGAAGCAGATTCGTATGCACGCCGCTCTTGCCGAGCCCTTGCAACGCCAATCCGTAGCAAACGCCGAACGACAGCAAGTTTTCTTGAAACGCCGGCGCCGCGACGACCTGCTGGCCGACCAACTGGCGGTAGCTGTCGATTTTTTCGATCTCGAACCCGAGGCTTTGCGACAAATAGCGGCGCAAGCCCGGCAGCTTCATCGCGTTGCCCAACGCCACGACGCGGCCGATTTTCGCCGCGCGGTCGAGATTCGAGAAGTAACTGATCGACCGCTGCAATTCCGTCAGCATGTCGTTGAACGTCGGCTTCATCGCCTGAAACACCGCCTTCGGGTCGGCCGCCGCCGTGGCGTTGCGCTTCAAGTGTTCGGCCTTGGCGAACGTCAACTTCAACTCGCGCGTCAGGGCTTTCGTGAAATGGCTGCCGCCCAACGGAATGCTTCGCTGCCACACCCGAAAACCGTTCGTGATGACCAAGTCGGTCGCGTCCGTGCCCATCGAAATAATGACGGTCGATTCGGGCGGGTCTTCCGGATCGTAATCTTCGGCCGGCGGCAGCGCGCCGATCTGATCGAACAACACAAAGTTATACAACACCAGCGGCGTGAGCTGAACAATATCAACCTGGATGTCGAGCTTGATGAACGGATTGAGCGCGCGAAACACGGCGTCGCGCTTCATGGCGAACAGGCCAATCTCCGTCTCGAGCGCAAACCCCTCCTCGACGCTGCCGCTGCCCATCCGCTGATAATCCCAAACCACGTCGTTCAAGTCGAATGGGATTTGCTGCCGAGCTTCATAGCGAACGAGGCTGGGGATTTTCTTGGCATCGACCGGCGGCAGCTTGATGAACCGGGCCAAGCCGGCTTGGCCCGACACCGACACCGCAACGCGATCGCCCACGACCGAGTTGCGCGAAAGAAACTGCGTGAGCGCGTCACCGACGATCTCGACCGGATCGGAGCCGGGCTGACTGAGGATTTTTGGATACTCGATATAATCGAACGCCTCGGCGATGATTTTTTGGGGGTCTTCGTGGGCACGGCACTTGAGCGCCTTCAGCGCGCACTGGCCTATATCGATACCCCAAACATCGCCGCTTCCCATCTGCAAATCCTCCACCAACGCCATAAAGATGGCGTGAAGAGCTAATGGTTTATTCTGTTCCTACAGCCCCAGGCCCGAGGCCGGCCCGGCAAAACATGCGACTAACGCCTGGAATATTCCAAAAACGCTGCAAGCCAAGGCCAATCGGCAACGTGCGGCGTCTTCGGTCATCCACGCAACAACGAGCCGGTCTATCCCGATACATCTAATGTATCGTGCCAGGGGGGGAGATGTCAACCAATTGTCCCATCTTAACGGGGAAAGAGGGGCTGGCGGGTGCAGATATGGGACCGGAGGGGCAAGCGACGAGGCGGGCGAGGGGCGAGCGGGTGCGTAAGGACCCTGTTCTGTTCGGTTCAAGATTAGAGACGGTGGGCTAGGGACTGGCAAAAAACGTCCGCGATTCCCTAAGGAGCGATACGATCGTCTAATCGTCAAAATAACTATAGGTCTGGTGAGTGTGGACTTACAGTATGGCGGATGCTGCCTTCCCTGCCGTATAATAATAATGATGTTGTGCTGAATGATGGGCGAGTTGCCCTACGAAAATTAGTCCTGACCTGAACAGAACAAGGCGCTTACGCACCTGCTCGCCTGCCCTTTGACCCCTCCTTCTTATTATGCCGTTCGACCGCCTCCTTACGCTGTTGCCGTGCCAAAACCTGGAAGACCTCGACCTCCAGCGGAGGGAACAAGACGCCGAACCGTTGCTCGCGGCGTGGTCGGCGTTGTGGCATCCCACATTGCTGGCCGACGCCCAAAAAGTCCCAAGCTGGCAATCGGCCGAATCGCCGCCTTCGGACCCGGAAAAAAGCCTCATTGTCGTGCCGAATTGCTGCGAGGAACTACTGCCAAGCGGTTGGCTCGCGCAGGCGGAAGCCTCGGGCGGTTGCATTTTGCGCAATCTGCAGCGTCGTGACGACATTGTGGCAGCCGCGCTGCAACACGTTGACGGAAATCCGCCAGCGGTTGACGCAAATCTCGCCGCCGACTTCCTCGCACTCGGCTTTTGCCGCTTCCAAGTGGAGTTGCTGACCCGAAAATTGCGGTATACGAGCAATTTCGACGCCGCGGCGTTGGAAACGTCGGCGGTGGCGGCTGCCGTGGCGGCAGTCGCCGGCGATGCGGACGCGGCGAAACAACATCTTCAAGCTGCGTTCGACCGCCTGCACGAAGCACGCGAGTATTTCTATTCCAATGAAACTCGGCTGCTCGATTTGACGCTCGTGGCCTCGACCACGCTTGGCGAGCCGTTGCGGCGCGAATTGGCCGCCGGCCGGCCGTGCAATTTGTTGATTTCCGGCGCCGTGCTGGAGGAAATGGCCCGACGCGAGCCGGCGACGCTCGACGCGCTCGCTGCGGCGGTGGCCGCCGGCACGACGGCCGTCATCGGCGGCGAATACGACGAATTTCCGCTGCCGCTGCTTGGGCCGGAGGCGGTTGCCACGCAGCTTTCCCGCGGTGTTGCAGCCTACGAAAAGCATTTGCACGCTCGGCCCGTGGTTTTCGGCCGCCGCCGATTCGGACTGACGCCCACGCTGCCGCAAATCCTTCATCGCTTGGGTTTCACCGCCGCGTTTCATTGCACGCTCGACGACGGGCGATTTCCAACCGGCGAGCAAAGCCGCAGCCAGTGGGAAGGCATCGACGGCACGTCGCTCGAATCGCTCGCCGCGGTGCCGATCGACGCCGCGCGGTCGGCGCCTTTTTTGGCGATGCCCGAGAAGTCGGGCAATATGAATCTCGATTACACGCCCACCCTCGTCTTCGCCCATTGGCCCGCCCGATCGAGCGATTGGTACGACGATCTTCGTCGCATCGCCGCCTACAGCACGGTGCTGGGCAAGTTTTCGACGGTGACGAATTATTTTTCGGACACCAACTCCATCGGCCAATCCGGCCGTTTTTCGCCCGACCAGTATCATTCGCCGTACTTGCAGCAAGACGTGTCGGCCGGCCGCCGCGATCCGATTTCGCATTGGGTGCGTTATTTTTATCGCCGTGCGAAGTTCGAGGCGTGCGAGGCGTTCGAGACGTGCGCAGGTTTAGCCGTCGGCAAGCAAGACGGGGAGACGGGGAAACTGGGAGACGAGGAGACAGCTCAAAAAACCGCTTGCAGTTTCGCAACAAATTGCCAATCGTCGCCGATATTGTCGAACGACGCACTGGCGGAGCCAGTGGCACGCGCGCACGTCGATGCGTTTTCGATCGACAATTCGCTATTGGCCGATGACGCCGCCAATGCCGCGTTGGACGAAGCGTTGAAAAACCGCCTGGACCGCGCGCTCGCCGATTTCGCGCAATCGCTCACGGCTGCGT
>CAZWNM010000033.1:0-9961 GCA_964635765.1 uncultured Planctomycetaceae bacterium
ACGTTGCTGCCGGTCAGCCTGCTGGTGCCCGCCAATCTCTTGTTTCGCCAAGGCCCGGCGCTCGGCACGCTCGGCGGCGAACCGTTCACGATTTACGAGCTTTTGAGCGGCCTTTTGACCGTCGGCTTCATCGTGGCGGGCACGAAATCGATGCGATCGACGCTGGCCTTGCCCGGCACGATCGGACTGACGGTGTTTGTGTTTCGCGTTACGGGCCTGCATTTTGCAAAAGATTTGGCCTGGCCGTTCTCGCTGGCCTGTAGCGGCGCGGCCGCGATGTTGGCGGGCGTGGCGTCGTCGTGGCTCCGCGATTTTTGGCGTCGGCACAAATTTCCGCGCCAAAACTCCGACAAAACCGGCTTATAGCAATAGGAGACGTGGTGTCTCTCGTTAAAACCGCTTGCGATCTCGCAATGCCCGTTTGACAAATCGTTTCTTTTATTGCTGGAGGTGCCCTATGAAAGCGTTGCGATTGGTTTCCGCGTTCGTGTTTGCCGGCATGTGCCTGTCGATGGCCTCGTGCATCAACTCGAAAAACCCCGTCTCCGATCCCGAAACCGCCAAAGTCGATCAGAACGTGCTTGGCGCATGGCGGACGACGGACAAGGACGGAAATGTGATTGACTATCACGTCGCGGTTGCCGGCGATAAATTGCCCGGCGGCCTGCTTCGGGTGATTTCGACCACGCACAAAAAGACCGGCGGCCTGCCAGTCCCCGGCAAATTGTTCGCGTTTTCCAGCGAGGTCGGCAACGACCGTTTCCTGAACGTCGCCGTCGTCGATAACGCGGCGATGAACAAACTTGAAAAGACGGGCTGGAGCGCCGCGCTCGTCAAGAGCTATTCTCTCATCAAGTACGAAGTCCAAGGCGACACGGCAACCCTTTGGCCCGTGGCTCGCGACGTGAAACTCACTGACACCTCGGAAAACGTCGCCAAGTTCCTGGCGGCTCCTGAAAACGCTGGCCTGTTCGACGCCAAGAGCGCCATTCACTACGACCGGGTGAAATAGCCCGGCCTAGCGTGGCAGGGCCGATCCGTTGTTGAATTTGGCCAAACCCGCGTTGGGGTGGCAATACCACCGCCACCCCAACAAGGTTCCCATTGTGAAAAACTGATTGGCCCTGGCTTGTGGCCGCTCCTGCTCGATGAGGGTGGCGAGTCGGCCCACAGGTAATTGCGCTGTCTTGAACAACGCTGTGGGCGAAAGTCCAACGGCGGTTCGAATCCCTTCCCATCCGCTTACGAGACGCCGTTCTCAACAATCATCAAAGGCATGTTACCATGAACCGTCGATCCACAAGCGGCTTCACGCTCGTCGAACTTTTGACCGTCATTTCAATTATCGGCGTTTTGATTGCGCTGCTGCTTCCGGCGGTTCAGGCGGCGCGCGAATCAGCCAGGACATTGCAGTGCAGCAATAATCTCAAACAACTCTCGCTCGGCTGTCTAAACCACGAATCGGCGCAGGGCTGCTTGCCGGCCGGCGGCTGGGGATGGGACTATGCCGGCGACCCCGACCGCGGCTTCGGCCGGAGACAACCCGGCGGTTGGCTTTTTAATATTCTCCCTTATATCGAGCAACAATCGTTGCGCGATTTGGGCCTGAATGCAAACACGGCTGGCGATGCGATGTGCGCCTCAACCCCCTTGGCTGGGTTCAATTGTCCCTCGCGCCGCCCGGCAAAGGCCTATCCGTTCGTTCATCTCTCCAATTTTGCCAATATCGGAAGCGACCGGCCAAGCGCGGTCGGCCGGAGCGACTACGCCGCCAATGCGGGCGAAATGACCAGCGGTTGTTTTCCGTGTGGCCCTGGCTCGTATGCCGAGGCCGACTCCGAGCCGGCCAGCAGTTGGACGGATTCAATAAACGGGTGCGGCTACGTCAGCGGCCAAATGGCGACGGGCGTGATTTATCTCTTGAGCATCTGCAAGATGGCCGACATTACCGACGGCGCGAGCAACACGTATCTATGCGGCGAAAAGTATCTTGACCCCGACGATTACACCACCGGCACGAATTACGGGGACGACCAAGGCTGGATACAGGGGGCTGACTTCGACACGGTGCGCATGGTCGGCAGCGGCTATTCGCCCAAGCAAGACACGCCCGCCGACACCAGCTTCCACGCATTCGGCAGCGCCCACGCGCCCGGCTTCAATATGGCGTTTTGCGATGGCTCGGTCCACTTGATGAGCTATTCGATCGACGCCGAAACCCATCGCCGTCTTGGCAGCCGCAACGACGGCCTGATGATAGACGCGAAAAATGCGGGAATCTAGTGGTCGGTGGCTCGTAGGCCGTGTAAAACTGCAAGCGATTTGCCAATCCGTCCCACGAAGCTGTCGGTATTTTCCCTTCGCACCCCAGGGCCGATCGGTTTTTGAACGTAGGGCAGGTCGAGTATAGCGAGCGCCACCGGAATCGGTTACAATTCGTTTGGTGAAACTCATTTCAGTCGACCCACCCTACTATTGCAACAACCGCCTTGTCCAATTCCAATCCCACCGACATGACCGACGCCGAACTGGCCGAGGCGAAACGCTACGGCCGGCTCGAACTGCGATGCGCGCTGGCCGATAAAGCCCTCGACCTAGCCTATCTGGCCATCGCCGCGTTTTTCTTGGCACGGCCGCTCGACCGGTGGCTGCAAACCTTTCCCTTGTTGGCGGGCAATTGGACGTTGCGGCTCTCGGCGATGTTTCTCGCCGTCTTCGCGCTCCATGTCGCCGTTTCGTTTCCGCTTTCCTTCTACGCCGGCCATCGGCTGGAACATCAATTCCACCTAAGCACGCAAACTTTCGGCCGTTGGCTTTGGCGCTATACGAAGCGAACGCTGCTGGCCTGGGCGTTCTTGCTCGCGATGATTCTCGGGCTTTATTGGCTCATTTGGACCGCCGGCCCTTGGTGGTGGCCGACGGCCGCCCTCGCGGTTTTCATCGTCAGCGTCGTCTTGGGCCAACTCGCGCCGGTGCTCATTTTGCCGCTCTTTTATAAAATCGAAAAACTCGACTCGCCCGAACTGAACGACCGGTTCGCGCGGCTCGCCTCGGGCACGGGCCTTTCCATTGAGGGCGTTTACCGCATGAACTTGAGCGAGGAAACCCAAAAGGCGAACGCCATGCTGGCCGGCTTGGGCCGAACGCGCCGCGTGCTGCTGGGCGATACGCTCTTGGCCGGTTTTTCGCCCGACGAAATCGAAGTCATTTTCGCCCACGAAATCGGACATCACGTGTGCCGGCACATCCCCAAAATCATCGCCGTCGGACTTGTTTACACGCTCGCCGGCTTTTGGCTTTGCGACCGCCTGCTTCACGTTTGGGTCGCGCCGCTCGATTACGCCCGGCTGCCGATCGCCACGTTTCCGCTGTTGATGTTGGCCCTGACCGTTTTTGGCATGTTAATAGAGCCGCTGCAAAACGTGTTGAGCCGGCGTTTCGAGCGGCAGGCCGATCGTTTCGCCCTCGATCGCACCGGCTTGAAAGAAGCGTACCAATCGGCGTTTCGCAAATTGGCGAAGTCGAACAAGGACGACCCAAATCCGCACTGGCTCGACGTCGCGTTGTTTCACAGCCATCCGCCCGTTGCCGAGCGACTGGCAATGGCGGACGAGGAGGAAAAAAATCATGACTGAACCGATTATCAGCGTCTCCGGACTTCGTGGCGTCGTCGGCGACACGCTTACGCCCGAGGTCGCCATTCGATATGTCGCCGCGTTCGCCGCAACGCTTCCGCCGGGCAGCGTCCTCGTCGGGCGCGATAGCCGCCCTTCCGGCAAAATGTTGTCGCTCGCCATTCAAGCCGGCCTGCAAGCGATCGGCCGCACGACCATCGACGCCGGCATCGTCGCCACGCCGACCACCGGCGTGCTCTTGCGAAAATATGGCGCCGCCGGCGGAATCCAAATCACGGCCAGCCATAACCCTTCGCCCTTCAACGGCATCAAACTGTTTTCAGCCGAAGGGCGAGTCATTCCCGCCGGGCCGGGCCGAAAAGTGCTGGAACGCTATCGAACCGGCTCGCCCGACTGGTTGCCGCACGATCAATTGGGCGTTGGGCTACGTTGCGACGACACGCTCACGCCGCACCTGTTGGCCGTGTTGGATACGGTCGATGCCGAACGGATTCGCAGCCGACGATTCCGCGTGGTGTTGGATAGCAACGGCGGCGCCGGCGGCATTTTGGGCCGCCGCCTGTTGCACGAATTGGCCTGCCGCGCGACCATCTTGGGCGAGGAGCCGGACGGCGCGTTCGCCCACACGCCGGAACCGACCGCCGAGAATCTGGCCGGCGTGCTGGCGGCCGTCACCGAACACGGCGCCGAAGTCGGTTTCTGCCAAGACCCCGACGCCGACCGGCTCGCGGTGATCGACGCCGCCGGCCGCTACGTCGGCGAGGAATATACGCTGGCGATGTGCGTCGATCACATTCTGCGGCAACGAACGGGGCCAATCGCGGCCAATTGCGCAAGCAGCCGGATGTCGCAAGACTTGGCCGAGCGTTACGGCGTGCCGTATTTCCGATCGGCCGTCGGCGAGGCGAATGTGGTCGATGCGATGTTGGCGCACGAGGCGATTTTCGGCGGCGAAGGCAACGGCGGCCCGATCGATCCGCGCGTCGGCGCCATCCGCGACAGTTTCGTGGGCATGGCGTTGTTGCTCGACGCGATGGCGTCGCGCGAACTGCCCATCGGCGCGTTGGCCGACGAGTTGCCGCGTTACGAAATTGTGAAAACAAAACTTTCGCTTCCGCCCGAAAAGCTGCCCGCCGCGCTCGACGCCTTGGCAAAGAACTTTTCCGACGCAAAATCCGACCGGCAAGACGGCATTCGATTCGATTGGCCCGGCCGTTGGCTTTTAGTACGCGGCAGCAACACCGAGCCGATCGTCCGCGCGATCGCCGAGGCGCCGACATCCGCCGAGGCGACGAAACTCTGCGAAACCGCCGCCGCGGTGCTGGCGACGGTGTAGGACCACTGGCGTGAATAAAGGCGTGCATGGCTAACGAAACTGGAGGCGATTGAAATGGGGCGTTTCATTCTGCACATGCTCGTCGCTTCCATTCTTGCGCCGGCAATGGGCGGCGCCGCTTATTCGTTCTTCACCTGCGATTGGCACAACTCCATGTTTCTTTCGCGTTTGCTCGGTTCGATTGTCGGCGGTTTTGCGCTTTTGGTTTTTGTCTGGTTTTGGACAGTCCCATTTGGGATTCTCACATTTTGTATCTGCTGGGGACTTCACGAAGCTAATGTAAAACACAGAATTCTTTGGGCAATTGGCGGGGCGGCCGTTGGTTGGTTATTCGGTCTTTTTATGGGAACTTGGGCCGGCGTGTCAATCAGTGTTTTTGAGTGGAGTGGCACGGTCATTGGCACGGCGGCGGGAATGATGCTTCGGGAAATTTGGTTCAAAGAGTGGGAGACGGACATAGCTGATTATAATGAGTGCGACGCTCCGCGATTAGAAAAACAGGGCGATTTAACGACACCAAACCATACCGGCATGAACTAAATCCCAAAGGACTCGCCATGAAAAATTGCTTGCCCGCAATTTTGCCGATACTGTTGAGCTTCCTGTCGATGTCCATTCCAGTCTCGGCGATGGGAGCCGATTACGATCCGTTGGCCATCGCAACGGCGAAGCCCGAAAAGGAAGACTTGACCGTCAAGGACGCGAAACGATCCCGCGAAATTCCAATCCGTGTCTTCTTGCCGAGCGACAAAAAACCGGCGGCCGTTATTCTTTTTAGCCACGGCCTCGGCGGAAACCGTGAAGGCTATGCCTATTTGGGCAACCATTGGGCGTCGCGCGGATACGTCGCCGTGTTCATGCAACATCACGGAAGCGACGACGCCGTGTGGAAGGATCCGCCGGCGGGACAGCGAATGGCGGCCATGAAAAAAGCCGCGAATCTCGAAAATTTCCGGCTTCGCGTCCAAGACGTTCCCGCCGTGCTCGACCAACTCGAACGCTGGAACAAATCCGACGCGCACGTTCTCGCCGGCCGCTTGAACCTCGCTCGCATCGGCATGGCGGGCCACTCCTTCGGCGCCGTTACGACCGAAGCGGTCAGCGGCCAGCATTTTCAGCTCGTCAAAGGATTCACCGACCCGAGAATCAAGGCCGCCGCCATCATGAGCCCGAGCGTTCCGCGCATCGGCGATCCGAAAAAAGCGTTCGGCGACGTGAAGATTCCCTGGCTGTTGCTGACCGGAACCCGGGACGAATCGCCCATCGGCGATGCGACCGCGGCGTCGCGGCTCCTTGTTTTCCCGGCGTTGCCGCCAAAGGATAAGTACGAGCTGGTGCTCGACAACGCGGAACATTCCGCCTTCAGCGATCGAAAACTGCCGGGCGAAACGCACCAACACAATCCCAACCACCATCGAGCCGTCCTGGCCGTGACGACCGCATTTTGGGACGCCTATCTGCGGAACGATTCCGCCGCCACAAAATGGCTGGAAGGCGACGGCGTGCGAAGCGTTTTGACGCCGAATGACAAGTGGCAGAAAAAATAGCGGCCCGTTGAGTTGTCGTCTCTTTCACTCGCCCAATTGCGATTTCTTCCGCAACAAATGATGGTAATGCTGCGCGAACCGATGGGCCTCGTCGCGCACGTATTGCAGGAGCCGCAACGCATACGCGTGCCGGCTTAAATGCAGCGGCTCGGCCGCGTCGGTCGTGAACACCAACTCCTCGCGCTTCGCCAGCGATACGACTTTTTGCGAAGTGATGCCGAGCGATTTGAGCGCCGCGCAGGCCGCGTGGAGTTGGCCCAAGCCGCCGTCGATCAATAAAATGTCGGGCGGCGTTTCGCCCTCGTCGCGGACGTGCCGGAATCGACGCTCGACGGCCTCGAAAATGCTCGCCGTGTCGTCCGGCCCCGAAACGCTCTGAATCCGCATTCGCTTGTAGCCCGGCTTGAACGGCAGGCCGTCGATGAATTGCACGATCGACGCGACGGTATCGACGCCGCTGGTGTGGGCGATATCGACGCCCTCGATCGTTCGCGGCCGCGACGGCAGGTGCAGCACCTTTTGAAGCCCCGCCAGGCCGCGTTTCGGATCGATCGGAAAAACCTCCGGCTGCACGTGCGTTTCCAACCGGCCGCGATCGTCGAGCGTTTCGAGCATCTCGATTTCATCGCGCAGCCGGGCCGCCTCCTCGAATTGCAACGCCTTGGCCGCGGCGTCCATTTCGTCGCGCATTTCGCCGAGCAACTTGTTCTTGCCGCCGTCCAAAAACCGCTGCAACCGATGAATGCCCTTGCGATAGTCGTCCCTCGAAATTCGCAAATTGCACGGCGCCGTGCATTGATCGATCGACGCCAGCAGGCACGGCCGGAACCAACGCCACCGGCGGTCCGCGTCGTCGACGTCCAACTCGCACGTGCGAAATTTGAAAATCTTCTGCAACACCTGAATCGCGCCTCGAAGTCCGCGCGGATTGGCGAACGGCCCGTAGAGTTTCGTCCCGCGCGATTTCGGCGTCCGGGTGAATCGCACGCGGGGATACTGTTCGTGCGTGAAAAGTTCCAAATACGGAAATGTCTTGTCGTCGCGTAGGTCGCGGTTGAACTTCGGCAGAATATCCTTGACGAGCCGGGCTTCCATCAACAAGGCGTCGATTTCGCTTTCCGCGTCGAGATAGTCGATGTCGCGGATTTCCAGCACCAGTTTAGCGGTGCGGGCGTCTTCGGCCGCCGCCTTCAAAAAATAGCTGCCCGCCCGAGACCGGAGATTTTTCGCCTTGCCAATGTAAATCACCCGGCCCGCCGCGTCTTTCATCAGATAGACGCCCGGCGTGGTCGGGAAGGATCGCACCTTCTCGGCCGCTTGCGAATTGTCGGTCGGAGGCTGCGACGGCCGCGGGCCGTCATTCTCCGTATTGCGTCCTGGCTCGATGGACATGTCAGACCGTTACCATTATCCGTCATCGCGGCCGCCGAGTCAAACGACGTAACCGGAGAGGGTGTGGCAATTGTTCTTGGCGATTTTGTCATTCTGAGCGCAGCGAAGAATCTCGCCTTCAGCCGTTTGTAGTCCCGCAGGGGCGACCGTTTATCCAGCCCAGGGCCACCGCCCTGGGAATAGGGAGCGATCGCGATCAGCCGGCCGAGCAATTCACGCGGCGACGACGGACACGACAACTAACGCCGCCGACGTTTTTCTTTCCGACCACATTTCCCATCACCCGTCGCGCATGCCGTAGAACCGCAGATTTTATCCGAGGGAGCCATCTTTTCCGCGTACCCAACGAATAATTTTGCAGTATGACTGAAATTGTTCGTAAGCGGCGATTGCTTTTTTTTCCTCTTCCGAGCCGGGCGATGGGAGCGGCGGCGAAGGAGATGGGATGTCGAGGCACACCATCAATTCCATCCATTTGAGAGTAGTGCCATCCTTTGGCAAAATCTCAAAATGACAACGATTATGCGTTTCCTTAATTGGGGAATACCGTGCAACCAATGGCGAAGGGGACTCGCCGTTTTGCTTATACGCCTCAAGCACGCTATTGAGCGCGCGAAGGTCAAGGGTCGCCACATGGTAGTAGTGCTCGCGAGTGGGCTGCAAGGCGATGGAACATTGTGCTGAATGCATGCAAACGACGAGGTTCACAGACAGCGCGCCTTGCCCCATTGCATCGTTCCAAAGTTTTTTGGCAAATTTGAAACCCAACCGGGGATCATCGTCCGAATCATGTGTGTAGCGTTTGATAACATGCTTTTTCTTCAGATTCCTGAAGAATGTTCCGTCTTCCACAACGGCCCCCTGTTCCAGATCAGGAGAAGTCTGGTTTTCGATGCACCGCTGATTCATTTTGGGTGAAGCTCAGAGTTTGCCCAGGAATCCAACCAACGAATCAATCGCATCGAATGCATTGAAAAAGACATGGGTTTCCAGCTTTTGGGGCAACCCATTTTCAGACCGGTGCGACACCTGATAAACTTTGACGGACGGCCAGGGGATGTCGAGAGCATCAACCATCCATTGCAGCCGTCCTTTCGGGACGTACCAATCGATGACAACGCGACCCATTGGACCGGTCTCGATTTGAGCAGCCAAATCAGGGTTATCTGGAACTGCCGCAAGCACTGCTCGCACGAGGAGCTCGGCGATTGCGATGGCTCGGGGATTTGCAGTGATTTCGCCCTCGTCAGCCTCGGAAAGGTTGTTCCGCTGGTTTTCAAACCAATCAGGCAGCGAAGCCAGCCGCGGCTTGCCCAACTTTCCGAGCAGCAGCCGGCTTCTTGCAGCCGCCAGTTCACTGGTACGGTCGAGTTGTTCCCAAATCGTCGATATGGCCCGAACAGCCTCCTTCGGCGTCAATTTATCGTAGGCGTTCCGAATGGTTTGGTCGGCTTCTCGAAGCTCCGTCTGCCATCCAGAAATAGCTCCAGATTGGATGTCAACAAATGTACGTTGAGGCGCGAGGATCTTGAGATTACTTGACTGTTCCTCGATATGCTCCGATTCTTTGTCTTCCTGCCATAGTGATTTCAGATGCTGCTCGTACTTGTTTGCACTGGGTATCTGAGGGACAAGAAATATGTAGGTATTTCTGTCGGCAAATGCTTTTGCGCCATTCCTCCGCATCGATGTGGAGTACATAACTTTGTCCAAAAGATCACTCATGTGCGTTTCCCTCATCGACTGTGGCTGCCGTTCTTGGCAACGCTATGGAATTCTTGTCTAGCATTTTTTTGATCGCCGACAACTTGGTCTGGGCGTAGCTCGCTTTCTCAAAAAGATCTGCAATCTGCGCTTCCGTCAGGCGAACCTCGATTCGGGCAGGCATTCCATTGGGCCCAAGAACGTCCAACTTCAATGTTGAGATCGGAATGGCGCCTTCGATCTCCGAACGTTCCTCATTAAACACGGGACGGAGATCACAAATCACTTGCAAATCCTCCAATTCGGTTCCCGTGGCCTCCGCAAGCTGTTCCGCCTTTTGTTGCCGC
>CAZWNM010000034.1:0-9928 GCA_964635765.1 uncultured Planctomycetaceae bacterium
TCTTCTGCGCGCCCTCGATGCGGCGCGAGACCATGCGGCTTTCAATGGCCTCGCCTTCCTTCATGCCGAGGCGAGTCAAAATGTTTTTGACCCATTCGCCGGCGAAAATTCGCATCAAATCGTCTTCCAGCGAAAGATAGAATCGGCTGCTGCCCGGGTCGCCTTGCCGACCGCAACGGCCGCGAAGCTGGAGATCGATGCGGCGCGCCTCGTGCCGCTCGGTGCCGATGATGTGCAGGCCGCCCATGCCGGCCACGACGCGGCCCTCGGGCTTCATCTGCTCGCGCTGCTCGATTTCGCGGACCAGCGAGTCCCATTCCTCCTGCGGCACTTCGAGCCGGGTGGGATATTTCGTTTGAAGCTGCGCCCAGGCCATCGCCTCGGGATTGCCGCCCAAGATGATGTCGGTGCCGCGGCCGGCCATGTTCGTGGCGATCGTTACGGCGTTCAGCCGGCCCGCCTGCGCCACGATCTCCGCCTCGCGCTGATGATGTTTGGCGTTCAAGACCTGATGCGGAATGCCGCGCTTGTCCAACAGGCCGGCGATCAATTCGCTGCGCTCGATCGATACGGTGCCGACCAAAATCGGCCGACCGCGACGTTGCATTTCCTTGATCTTGCTCTTGGCGATCGTTTCGCGTTCCTTGACGCCGCGCGGCTGGAATTCGACGCTCCCATCGGTCTCGTGAATGATCTTGCCCAGATATTCTTCGTCTTTTTCGTTGACCAACACGTCCCATTTGTTCATTCGCTCGATTTCGTCGGCGATGGCGTTGAATTTTTCGTGTTCCGTGCGGTAAATCACGTCGGCGTTATTGACGCGCTCGAGCGGCCTATTCGTCGGTACGGCGATCACGTCGAGCTTGTAAATCTTCCAAAACTCGCCGGCTTCGGTCATGGCGGTGCCGGTCATGCCGCAAATCTTGCCGTACAGCTTGAAAAAGTTTTGCAGCGTGATGGTGGCCAGCGTTTGATTTTCTTCCTTGATCCGCACGCCTTCCTTCGCCTCGACGGCCTGATGCAAGCCATCGCTCCAATTTCGGCCCGGCATCAGGCGGCCGGTGAACTCATCGACGATCACCACTTCCTCGCCGTTGACCACGTAATTCACGTCGCGCTTGTAAAGATGATGGGCTTTCAACGAGTTGTCGATCAAGTGCGGCCATTCCATGTGGCCGGCCGTGTAGAAACTCTCCACGCCCGCCAAATGCTCCGCCGTCCGAATGCCGTCGTCGGTCAAATGCGCCGAATGTTCCTTTTCGTTGACCTCGAAATCGACGCCCTTTTTCAACTGCCGGGCGATGCGGTCGGCCTTCGCATAGCGCGTCACGTCGTCGTGGGCCGGACCGGAAATAATCAACGGCGTCCGCGCTTCGTCGATCAAAATGTTGTCCACTTCGTCGATCACCGCAAAATGCAGCGGCCCTTGCGACTGCTGATACCATTTGTCGTACCGATTGTCGCTCTTCGCGGCCGGACGCATGTTGTCGCGCAGATAATCGAAGCCGAACTCGTTGTTCGTGCCGTAGGTAATGTCGCAATCGTAGGCCTGTTGGCGTGCATCCGTCTCCATGTTGCTCTGGATCGTGCCGACCGTCAGACCCAAGGACATGTAAAGCGGACCCATCCATTCCATGTCGCGGCGAGCGAGGTAATCGTTCACCGTGACAACGTGCACGCCCTTGCCGGTCAAGGCGTTTAGATAGGCGGGCAACGTGGCGACGAGCGTTTTTCCTTCGCCGGTGACCATTTCGGCGATATTTCCGCGGTGGAGGATAATGCCGCCCATCAGTTGGACGTCGTAATGCCGCAGCCCAAGCACGCGGCGGCCTGCCTCGCGGCAAACGGCGAAGGCTTCGACCAGCAGATCGTCGAGCATTTCTTCGCCGGAGGCCAATCGCTTGCGGAACTCGAACGTCTGCTCCTTGAGTTCGGCGTCGGTCATCGCCTGGTATTTCGGCTCGAGGGCGCTGATGGCGTCAACGGTCGGCTGAAGTTTTTTGATATACCGGGCGTTGGACGAGCCGAATAGGCTGGTGATGCTACGTTCGATGCTTCGGGCGAATCCGCCGACGATGAGGCCCAAAATATCCCAAAGCCACGAGAGAAATTCTTCCATGATGTGTAATTCGTAAAAAGGCCGCAGTCATTGGCGGCGGCCCGATAAAATGCCAGTTTTAGAAACGAAATGAGCGCAGTTTTACTCCAATATGACAATTTATCCGTATTCCCCCGTCGGGTCAAGGACGAATATCCCCGCCGAGCGGGTGGTTTTCTTGGAATTAGTTGTCAGTCGTCAGTTATCAGTTATCAGTTCATCATTGCGGCGACGCCGCAAGCGGTTTCGTTCTGCAATCTTCGCTCTTCGATCTTACTTTCTCCGCCCCTCGCCCCTCGCCCGTCGCCCCTTTATAATGCCCTCATGGCCGCTCCCGAACTTACGCCTGCACAACAACTCGCCACGCACGTCCAATTTCTCAAGGGCGTTGGGCCGGCTAGGGCGGAATTGCTCGAACGGCTCGGATTGAACGCCGTTCGCGATGTGCTCTTTTATTTTCCACGCGATTATCAAGACCTCGGCGACCAGCGGGAAGTGGAGCAGCTCGAAGAAGGCAAGTTGCAGACCGTGCGCGGCGTGATTGAGGACATCGACTTTCGCGGCACCAGTTCCGGCGGCTGCATCCTCGGCGTCGCCGTGCGTTGCAAGACCGGATACGTCCGTGCCCTTTGGTTCAATCAGCCGTTCATGCGCGATCGCTTGCAAATCGGTCAGCGGGTGATGCTTTTCGGCAAGCCGAAATACGAGGGGCTTGTGTGGCAGATGGCCCATCCCCGCGTCGAAACAATCGAGGACGGCGACGACGAGCCGGTCGCCAAACTGCTGCCGGTGTATCCGCTGACCGAAGGGCTTTTGCAGTGGCAAATGCGGAAGATCGTCCGCAGCGCGCTCGATGGCTACGTGCCGCTGTTGGACGAGGTGTTTCCGGACGATTTTTTGCAATCGCACCGGCTCTGGCCGCTCGAAAAGGCGTTGCCGCAGGTGCATTTTCCAGATAATCACGAGAATTTGGACCACGCCCGGCGGCGTTTGGTCTATCAAGAGCTGTTGGTGTTGCAATTGGCGTTGGCCGTTCGGCGGCGGCAGCAACACGACCAGCGGAAGGCGCCGGCCTTGGAGGCCACGGCCAAAATCAACGCCAGAATTCGATGTCTGTTTCCGTTCGAGTTGACGTCGGAGCAAGAAAAGGCGATTGCCGAAATCGCGGCCGACATGGCGGGCCCACGGCCGATGAACCGGCTGTTGCAGGGCGACGTCGGCAGCGGGAAAACCGTCGTCGCGGTCTATGCGATGTTGCTGGCCGTCGCGCACGGCTATCAAGCCGCGATGATGGCGCCGACGGAAGTGCTCGCCCGGCAACATACGATGACGCTCCTGCGAATGTTGGCCGGCAGCCAAGTGCGGCTCGCCCAGCTCACCGGCGGATTGACGCCGAACCAGCGGGCGGCGCTGTTGCAGCGAATCGCCGCCGGCGAGGTCGATCTCGTGGTCGGCACGCAGGCGATCGTGCAGGAAGACGTTTCGTTCGCCAAATTGGGCCTCGTGGTCATCGACGAGCAGCACAAGTTCGGCGTCCATCAGCGCGCGACGCTCAAGCAGGCCGGCGACGCTCCGCATTATTTGGTGATGACCGCCACGCCGATCCCGCGTTCGATGACGTTGATGCTTTTCGGCGACCTCGACGTTTCAACGCTTCGCGGCAGTCCGCCCGGCCGGCAGAAAGTCAACACGTATCTGGCCAACGAGGACCAGCGGGCGAAGTGGTGGGAGTTCTTTCGCCGAAAGCTCCGCGAGGGCCGCCAGGGTTTTATTGTCACGCCGTTGGTCGAGGAATCGGAAGACGCCGAAGCGGCTAGCCTGGAGGAAACGTACGAGCGGTTGGCCAACGGCGAGTTGGAAGCGTTTCGGCTCGGCTTGCTCCACGGCCGCATGACGCCGGAGGAGAAGGACGCCGTGATGGACCGCTTCCGCCGCAACGACATTCAGGCGGTCGTTTGCACGTCGGTCGTCGAGGTCGGCATCGACGTTCCGAACGCCACGCTGATGACGATCGAGAGCGGGCAGCGTTTTGGCCTAGCCCAACTGCACCAGCTTCGCGGCCGAATCAGCCGCGGAAAATATCCCGGCTTTTGCTGCGTATTCGGCGATCCGCAAACCGAGGAATCGCAAGAACGTCTCAAGGCGTTTGTCGCGTCGACCGACGGATTCGAGCTTGCCGAGACGGATTTTCGCCTGCGCGGTCCCGGCGACATTTTCGGCGCCAAACAGCACGGCCTTCCGCCGCTGCGAATCGCCGATCTGCTGCGCGATCAGCTGTTGTTGGAGGAAGCTCGACGCGATGCGAAAGAGTTGATCGCCGCCGATCCCGATCTTTCCGCCGAGCCCTATGCGAAGCTGCGCCGCATGGTTTTTGCGCGCTATGGAAACGCGTTGGAGTTGGGCGACGTAGGATGAATTAGTGGCGAGTGGCTAGTGGTCATTGGCTAGTGAAGAAAGCAAGAAGAGCAGAAACCGTAAGGTGTTCGTGGCTTCGCACTAGCCACCGACCACTGACCGCTAGTTCTCACTCAAACACCAGATGCCCAAACCCATCCGGCAGCGGTTTCACGGCGGCGGGCGTGTTCCACGATTGAAAACCGACGCCGGGCGCGATCCGCTGCACGCCAACGGCCCAAACATCATGCGGCTTGGGCACGCGGCCGGTCAATTCCGAAAATGGAATCGCCGCCTCGATCGTCCACCAGCCGGCCTCTCGCCTGGCCGCCACGAACCACTGGGGATTCCATGTGTCGTCGCCCCAAAAACTGTCGTGTGTCCAGCCGCGATGATCGACCGCCAGCGTGTAATACGTGAAATAATTCCGGTCGATGTCCAAAAACACTTCGACGCGATCGTGCGCCGTCAAATCGGCGTCGCGCGTGCGGCGTCCGAACGACGTGCCGGCGACATTCGCCGCGGCGTCAGCCGGCTGCCGGCATCGAACGGCGAAATAAAGATACTCGGCGTCGTAGGCGAACATAATCGTGGCCGGCCACTCGGCGTCGTCGTGCTGCGCGCTTTGCAGCGCGGCCGGCTTGGCTTTTTTCCAAACTGCGTCGTCGAGCTTGCCGTCCAAAAGGGGCTTGGTCTCGGCCTTGACGCACACCAATGTTTGCCGCGGCGAAGCCGCCTGCGGAACCAACAGGCGAAGTTCGTCCTGCGCGCGTTCGCGCCATGCGTCGCGGCCGTTGGTTCGGCCCTGGGCTTGATAGAGCCGGTCGGCTTGATGCGTCTGTTCCAAATTGCGATAAGCCGCGGCCAATGGGAATCGAACAGAGGGCTCGAAAGACTGATCGAACTGAGTGCGCTCGATGTCCTTGCCGATTTCCACGGCCCGCTCAAAACATTTGTTTTGATTCGTCGCGTCGTGCTGAACGCGCCACGCCGCCGCGGCGCTGGCGTGATATTGCAGGAGCCACCGTAGCGACGGCCCGGCGAGCGAATGCTTGGGAAAGCGATCGACGAGCAACTGAAACATTTCGGCCGCCGCCGCCCATTGGCCGCCGCGAAAGTTTTGATCGGCCAATTGAAAGAGGACTTGGCCGGCATTTTCGTCGTCCAAGCCGCCGATCAGTTCGTTTGTTTGCGCCAACAGTTCTTCCGGGTTTTTCCCGCTGCGATGAACGTGTCCGATAATCGCCAATGCTTGCTGACGGCATTGCGACATGCGCTGCAACGGGCCGAGTTGTTCGGTTGGCGGACGCGGCAACTCGCGCTGCGATTGGTTGTCCGCCGAACCCGCCGAACCGCCGGAAACGTCGTCGCGGCCAAAGCCGACCATGGAGGCCTGGAACGCCAGCGTCGTCGGCGCGACGCTGAATCGATCGGCCAACAAACCGCGCGGCTCTACGACCGCTTCGGCGATCGAGCGGCCCAAGCCCGGCATGAATTGGGCCGGCACGATCTCCAGCGTGCCGCGCGCGCCGGGCGGCAGCGCGGTGAAAACACGCTTCACTTGCCACGGTTTCAAGCCGATGTCGAGCGTCCGATCGGCAAAAGCCTTGGCGTCGATCGCCTGCCCGACGGCCGTCCGCACTGCCTGCTCGACGACCGACGCGAGCGAATCGTCGCCGCCTTGTGCATGGGAAACGATCACGTTATCGGGTCGCCACAGCCGAATTTGCCGCACCATTTCCGCTTGCAGCGATTCGACGCCTTGCCCTCCGCCCGCGCGATTCCAAAACTCGACGATTTGCGTGTGGCCGATCGACAGGCCCGGCTGCCGCGTCGGAAATTGCCACGCTGCCACGGTCGCGCAGCCGCCCAATCGCGTCACGGCCTCATGCAGCCGGTCGATCGACGGCACGTCGTCGCGCGGGCCGATTTCGAGGTCGCGACGCGCCAGCACGGCGACGGCCGAAAAGCAGCCGTCGTTGCCTGAAAATCGCGCAAGCAGCTCCAGCGGCGCGTCTTCCGCGTCGGCGGCGAAAGCCAAATACATCGCCCTCGCGCCGCCGGCGTGTTGCCGCCGCCACGTTCGGCCGCCGTCATCGGTGGCGATGATCGTGCCGAGTTCGCCGACTGCCCAGCCGTGGCCGTCGTCGGCGAACGCCATCGCGCGAAGCGGCATGGTCACTCCGGTGTCGAACACAGTCCACGTTTGGCCGGCGTCGGGCGAGTGGAAGACTCGCGTGCCGGGCGACCCGGCGATCCAGCATTTCCGCCCTCGCGCGGCCAACGCGGCGAAGTCGAAAAAACGGGCCGATTTCGGCATCTCGCCGGCGGGCGGTCGCCAACGCGAGCCGAAATTTTCGGTATAGCAAACCAATCCGCCCTCGCCGACGGCCCAACCGACGCCCTCCGGCGTTACCCGCAATTGCGTGAAGCCGCGCAGGTCGAGATCTTCATTCGATGTGATCGTTGTCGGAACAACGCCGTCGCGCACCGAGGTCAGCGAGGCGTTTCGGCCGGCCAAGACGCCGGCGCGCCGATCGAAGAATTGGCCGGCGTTCCAAAGTCCGTCGCCGCCCGCCAGGGGCCGCCAATTGTCGCCGCCGTCGTCGGTCATGAAAACTCCGGACGGGTGCATGACCGAGCGGCAGCCGACGGCCCAGCCGTGCCGGGCGTCCCAAAAGCCGATTTTCCGAAACGGCGGCAACAGAAGTTTATCGACGGGCTCCCACGTTTTTCCGCCGTCGTAGGTGGAAAGCAGCACTCCGACGCTGACATGCGTGTAGGGGCGCGTGAATCCACCGGCGACCCAGCCGCGCAGCGGGTTGTGAAACCAAACGGCCGCCAAATTGCAATCGACGCCGGAAGTTTGCTGTTGCCAAGCTCGGCCGCCGTCGTCGGTGTGCCAAATGACGCCGCGGTCGCCAACCGCCCAGCCGCGTTGCGCATCGATGAAACAAACGTCGTTCAAGCGTGCGTCGCCGGCGGCATTCGAGGCGCCTGGCAGGGTCAACAGCAAAGCTAGCGCAAGAGGGCCGAACATGCCGCCATTCTACCGTCCGGCGTCGCTGCCCGCCAAGAGCGAAATCAGAGGAACGTCATCGGCACTATGCTATACCGCACGCTGCCAAGCAAATCCGCGATTTTCGCCCTCTCATTCGTGTTCGCCAACCAACTCTCCGAGTGATAGGCGCCTTGCTGGACGGAGGATTCTTTCGTATGATGGTAACATACACTGTATAACTGCATTCAAAAAAACTCGGGCGTGGAGATTCCCCATGACTCTCGAATCCATTCCACAAAACGGCGGGATCGAAAAAGTATCCGGTGGAAAAGTTCATGCCGAAAAATTGGCTACGGTCGGGCGACTGACGGCCGGCATGGCCCATCAGGTCAATAACCACCTGATGGGCGTACTCACGTTCGCGCATTTGATGCGTGATAAA
Source organism: uncultured Planctomycetaceae bacterium (assembly GCA_964635765.1). Taxonomy (GTDB): domain Bacteria; phylum Planctomycetota; class Planctomycetia; order Pirellulales; family Thermoguttaceae. The sequence continues at coordinate 7,936 of CAZWNM010000034.1, forward strand.
TCGCACATGGACGAGTTGGATCGGGAAGACCTCGGCCTGATTATTCACGAGACGACGCAGGCGGCCGCCTTGGTTCGCGAGCTCTTGGATTTCGCACGCGATCAGCCCGTTCAGATGCGGCCGATCAACCTGAACGATCTGGTTCAGCAGACCGTGCGACTCGTTTCGTATCAAAAGAGTTTCGGGCACGTGACGATTCAAGAAGTCTTGCAGGAAAATTTGCCCGAGGTGCGCGGCGATCGGAATCTGCTTCAGCAGACCCTGTTAAGTTTGCTGCTGCACGCCTTCGACGCTATGCCCGGCGGCGGCGCGCTGACGATCCAAACGGCGTCGGCCGACGACAAAATCGGCGTCCTGGTGCGTAATGGCAACGCCAACGGCGAAACACCGGCGCCGACCGCCGACGCGGGGGTCGTCGTCCTGCCACCGATCGTCCAGCCAAAAGAACAACATGAAAAACAAACCGACGGCGATTTTCAAGCTGCGATAGGCATTATGAAACAGCACGGCGGCGAACTGAAAACACTATCCAACAATGAACAAAACGGCCGCCGGGACATCGCTTTCTCGCTGGTCTTTCCGCCCATGCACTGGTAAGGAATGAACGGCACAATCGCTGCCAACGTGCTGGAAAGCAACGTCGCCGCTCTCTCGTTTCGGATTCTCGTCATCTCGGCGGAATCGAGTTTTTGCCATCGAATTGGACTGTCGGGCTGAGTTCGACCGCGTGCGGGCGGCAAAATGCGTCGATCTCGGCGGAGAGACGCCCGATTTCAAGGGCGAGATCGGCGTTTTGCGGATCGTGGTTGAATGGTCGGTGGCACTTGTGGTCGGTCCGCCGATTATGATACAATTCACGCTGCCCGTTTTTGCCAAATGGGCTTGGCCGACGCCGACATTTACGCGAGCCTCGAGAACCGGATGACGTGCGGCGTCGGCAAGTGCGGCCCGGTGTTCACGCTTGAGGAGATCAAGCGGCTGCCGAAGGATTATTGAGATTCCCTAATAGATTCCGTTTCCCATCAATGAAATTGAGGACGATGAAATGGCGGACTCCCGAAACGCGGCGAGCGGCGGCGACAAGGTTTGGGCGACACGTTTTTTGCTCTTCGTCGCCGGTCTCGGCGGATTGCTGTTCGGAGTCGATGTCGGCATCATCGCCGGCGCGCTGCCGTATTTTGAGGCGACATCTGGGCTAGACCCCTGGCAGCTTTCGATGGTCGTTGCGGCCGTGTTGGCGGGCGGCACGCTTTCCACATTGTTCGCCGGCATATTGGCCGACTGGATGGGCCGCAAACTTCTGATGATGTTCAGCGGGCTGTTGTTCGCGGCCAGCATTCCGATGATCGCGATGTCGCACGGTTACGGCCCGATCATGGCCGGCCGCCTTTTTCAAGGCATCAGCGCCGGCCTGATCGGCGTAGTGGTGCCGCTGTACTTGGCGGAGACCTTGAGTGCGTCGTCTCGCGGCAAGGGCACCGGCGTTTTCCAGTGGCTATTGACGCTTGGAATCGTCGCGGCGGCCATCATCGGCTACTGCTTCTCGTTTCCAGTCGCGGCCGCCGAAGAAGCTGGCAATCCAGAAAAGATATTTGCCATCAAAGATTTCGCCTGGCGCAGCATATTCTGGGTTTCGATGCCGCCTGGAATTTTGTTTGTGATCGGGGCCTTTTTCGTGCCCGAGTCGCCGCGTTGGCTGTTTCAACGCAGCAAGCGCGACGCCGCGTTAGCCGCGTTGCTTCGTTCCCGTTCGCTGGAGCAGGCCGCAATCGAGTTGAACGAGATGGAGGAAATTGCCATTGAGGAAAAGGCCAAAACCTCGACCACCGGTGAAAAAATCAAGGAATCGCTTTTGCACCGCAAATATGTGATTCCATTCCTCTTGGCTTGCATCATCCTGACTTGCAACCAGTTGACCGGCGTCAATTCGTTGATTGGCTATAACGCGACAATTCTCATTCAAGCCGGTCTCAAGGACGGTCAGGCACACTTG
>CAZWNM010000035.1:0-9842 GCA_964635765.1 uncultured Planctomycetaceae bacterium
AAGAAGGGGCTAGGGATTAGGGGCTAGGGGCTAGATTTTGCTCTCATCTCCCAACCCTAGTCCCTAGTCCCTAGCCCCTAGCCCCTAGCCATGATCACCAAAATCACCGGCCAACTGGCCGCCCTGCAAAACGACACGCTGACGTTGAAAATCGACGCCTTCGAGTATGAAGTGCTCATTCCCGAGTTCAATCGCCGCCAGTTGCAAAGCCAACTCGGCCAACCGGTCAGCCTGCACACGATCGAGTATATGGAAGGCAATCCGATGCAAGGGCGCATGACGCCGCGCCTCATCGGGTTTCTCAACGAAATCGAACGCGAGTTCTTCGAGCTGTTCTGTTCCGTCGACGGCGTCGGCGTCAAAAAGGCGCTCCGGGCGATGGTTCGGCCCGTCAAGGAGGTCGCCACCGCCATTGAGGAGCAAGACGCCAAAACGCTATCGAGCCTGCCCGGCATCGGACCGGCCATGGCCGAGCGGATTATCGCCAAATTGCGGCGCAAGGTGCCGAAGTTCGCCCTGATGGCCGTCCGCGAGGAACACCGCGAGGCCGAGGTCGAGCCGGACGTTGTTTCCGAAACTTTTGAAGTCCTCCGTTCGCTCGGGCACGGCGAAAGCGAAGCCCGGCGGCTGCTCGACATCACATTGGCCACGAAGAAAAAGTTCAAGGACGTGCAGAGTCTCATCGAGGCGATCTATCAGCAGAGCCAGAAATAATGGTCGCGGCAATGATCGGCGTTTTGCGGCGCCGGCGTTCTCCGCCACCTTGTCATCGCCTTGCCGACATGCGACAATTGCGTTGAACTGGATCGCGCCCATTTTCCAGCCCAAAAATCCGTGGAGCTAACGATGACTCAAGCCGCTCGAGATATCGCCCCCATTTGCCGTCACTTCCAAATTCCCGGCGAGTTTGTTTCGGCTGCGCCTTACGGCAGCGGCCATATCAACGAAACGTATGCGGCGACCTACCATCAGGGCGGCATACCGACCCGTTACATCTTCCAACGTCTGAACACGAACATTTTCAAGGATCCCCAAGGGCTCACGGCCAACGTGGCGCACGTCACCAAACACTTGCGCGCGAAGCTCGTGGCTTCGAACGCGACGGATATCGACCGCAAGGCCCTCCGCCTGATTCCCGCTCGGGACGGAAAGTTCTACCTGGATGATCCCGAGCACGGATTCTGGCGTGCCTATTTCTTCATCGAGGGCGCCAAGACCTACGATGTGCTGGAGCACGAAAGCCAAGCGTACAAGGCCGCCCGAGCCTTCGGCGAGTTCCAAAGCCTGCTGGCCGACTACGACGGTCCGCGCCTGACGGAGACCATTCCGGCCTTCCATAACACGCCGCGGCGATTCGATGCGTTTAAGAAAGCCGTCGCCGAGGATGTTCTGGGACGGGCCAAAGATGTCCAGGCGGAGATCGATTTCGCCCTCAGCCGCGAAGCCCTGACGGATCGACTGCTCGCCTTGCAGCGGTCTGGAGAGCTTCCCGAACGCATCACCCACAACGACACCAAGCTCAATAACGTGATGTTGGATGACACGACCGGCGAAGGCATCTGCGTCATCGATCTGGATACGGTGATGCCGGGCCTATCGCTCTATGACTTCGGCGACATGGTGCGGACCGCCTGCAACCCCGTGCCCGAGGATCATCCCGATTTCGAGCAGGTTGTTGCACGGAAGGATATGTTCAAGGCCCTGGCGATGGGCTATCTGCTCGGCACGGCGGGCACGTTGCTGCCCGTCGAACGAAACAATCTCGTCGTGGCGGGCGAGCTGCTCACCTACGAATGCGGAATTCGATTCCTCACGGACCATCTGCAAGGCGACACCTACTTCCGCATCCATCGTCCGGCGCACAACCTCGATCGATGCCGCACGCAGTTCGCCCTGGTGCGGAGCCTGGAACGGCAGGCGTCGGAATTCATGAAGGAAGTGCCGTAGGTCCGGCTCGCGGTTGGCTGCCTTGCGGCGGCCTCGCGAACTTTTCCCCAACACGACGCACCGCCGACATGCTACCGGCTGCACGCCGCCATTCATTGCGGTGCCGCCGCATCTTTCGCCTCGCTGACCGCAAGCGGCGCGGCGTCGGCAACGGCGGGAACAACCAGCGGCGCCTTCAGTTTCTGGCTAGCGGCCTTTTTTTTTTGCCAACGCCGCCACAAATAGAAACCGATGCACGCCAGCGCAATGACCACGCCGATGGTCAAGCCCACCTGGGCTTCGCGAATCAGCTTCAGAATCTTGTCGCTGTTCTGGCCGAATTTGTACGTGATGCCGAAAAAAGTGCTGACGACCGCCGTGGCGCAAATGAGGTCGATCAGGACGAATCGTCGGAAGGAAACTCGAAGAATGCCCGCCGTCAGATAAACCGGCGAACGCAGGCCGACCAGGAATCGGGCGACGAAAAACACTTTCAGCCCGTGTTTCGCAAACATGGATTCGATTTGGTCTTCGCGTTGGGGCGTGACCCAACGCGCCCAGCGGGGATGGTCTTGCAACACGCCCCGGCCGAAGTGATAGCCGATCCAATACATGATCGAGTCGCCCACCAGCGCGCCGACCAGACAGCAGGCCAGCGCGATCCAAGGGTTCAGCAATCCAGCTCCCGCGCGTACCCCAGCCGTGATGATGGGCACTTCCTCGGGCACGGGCAGCCCTGAACCCGTCAGGATCAGCACGAACGTGATGCCCAGATACCAAAGTAACGAGGAAATATCCATCTTGCCCTGAAGGCTGTGCGGAATGAGTAATTGATGACGATTTCGCTCATTCTACCATTTAGCGATTTGCAAAAAAAGCCCTGGAAGCCTGCAAAATGGGGGGACGTGTCACCGCGGAACGCGGCGAAGAATCTACATTCCAATCGCCCAATCGTCATTTTCCAGCCCGGCACGGTGCAGTTCCACGTCGCCGCCCCTTGGGTCGCCTTCTCGGGCGACGCTGAACATCATCATGCCGATTTCCGGATGCTTTCGGCAATAATCGAGCGACGGCTGCGGACCGAGAACGTAAAAAGCCGTCGATAGGGCGTCGGCCAACGCGGCCGTGGGCGCGGTCACGGTCGTCGAAAGCACGCCTTCGGCCGGATGCCCGGATCGGGGGTCCAAAATGTGGCCGTAACGATGGCCGCGATGGCGAAACGACTGGAATTGTCCGCCCGACGTGCCCAAGGCTCGATTGTGAAGTCGAACCACGCCCAAGCGTTTTCCCGTCTGGCGCGGATGCTGCACGCCGACTTCCCACGGCCGGCCGCCACTGCCGGCAGTCCCCTCTCCCTTTGGGAGAGGGTTAGGGTGAGGGCTATTAGAGAAAGGGCACTCGTCCCTCGCCAGCACGCTGCTCTTGCCGCCTTGAACCAAAAAATTCGTCATGCCGAGCAAGCGGAGCCGCTCGGCGCAGCCATCGAGGGCGAATCCCTTGCCGATGCTGCCGACATTGATTTTTACGCCGGGCTTGTGAAAGCGAATGGTACGCCGCGCGGGATCGAGCTCGACGAATTGGCCGCCGACATGCGTTCGGGCGTCGGCCAAATCGGCGTCGGACGGGATTTCGCCCGCCCGGCGCGCGAACCCCCATGCTTCCCAAAGCGGCGCCGACGTGATGTCGTACGCCCCGCCGGTTTCTTCGCGCAACCGCATGGCAAGGCTCAACAGATCGAACAGCCGCGGCTCCACCTCGATCGGCGATTCCGCCGCCAGCAGGTTGATGCGGCTGATTTCGCTGGTCGGGCGAAAGTAGGAAAGCTGTTCTTCGAGCGATTCAACTTGATCGAGCGATTCGAGGGCGAACTCGGCGCCGCCGGCGCAACTGCCAGCCGGAAAGCACACCTCGAACTCACATGCCATCGCCCGGCGCGACACGCGAATCAGAAGGTTTTCTTGGCCTGAAGCCATGAAAATTGCTAGAGGCTAATCGCCTCGACCGGGCAAACATCAATGCACGCGCCGCAGTCGCCGCATGTATCCGAATCGATCACTGCAAGACCGTCTTTCATCGAAATCGCTTCGAGCGGACAAGATTCCACGCACGTCTCACATCCAGTACACTTTTCCTGATCAACTACGGCTGCCATGGAGCATCTCCAAACGATGGAATTAAGTAATCACACACTACAGATCTGTCACGATACTCGATTATTGGCTGGAGTCAAGAGGGTGGCGGCCCGCTTAGGAACGCAAAAACCGGCATTACTGTCCGAACGTCTTCACAAAATTTGCGCGTAACCATTTGCTAATCAACAAGTTGCGAAAAACGACTTGCTTCGATTTGAAACCGGAAGTTCGATTTTCACCCCTGACGCGGATACGCGGCGCAAATCCAAAAACACCCAATGCGCCGGGCCGCGATCAGCAATGCGACATTGAAATCGGGCTTGCCAGCATGGCGGCATCCTTCAGCCCGAAATCATAGCAGGATCGCGGCCAAACGAGAAGCGGCGGAAGATGCGGCTCAAAAAATCGCTTGCCCAAACGTTGGACAAGTGATAGGATACTGTCGGTCCTCTACCATGTTCGTGTTGTCGATGCAACCATTTTGCTGAGCCGATAAACATGCCCGTGGGGCGCCGGAACTATTAAGCCGCCGGCCGCGCGTATAGCCGCCACACCGACTCGTTCGGAGGCGGATCACACAACGCCGGCGTCCTGGCCGCCCTCTTTGTATGACGGGCTCTCAAAATCAGCATCGCCACGGCATTGCGGTGGAGGACCTTTTCATTTTTCCCTCGCCCCTAATCCCTAGCCCCTAGTCCCTCTTCTTGCGTCTCGGCATTTTCGGCGGCACCTTCGACCCGGTCCACTACGGACATCTTCTGCTGGCGGAATGTTGCCGCGAGCAATGCCGGCTGGACGCCGTTTGGTTGATGCCGACCGCGCAGCCGCCGCACAAACTCGATCGCACGCCGACATCTGCCGAGCATCGCATTGCCATGCTCGAATTGGCCGCGGCCGGCAATCCGGCGTTTTCGGTCTGCCGCTATGAAGCCGACCGAGGCGGCGTCAATTACACGGCCGACACGCTCGCCCATTTTCACGCGGAAGACACGAGCCGCGAGATGTTTCTTCTCTTGGGCGCCGATATGCTTGCCATGTTGCCGCAATGGCACGAGCCTGCGCGGGTGTGCGAGTTGGCCCTGCCCGTGGCCGTATGCCGGCCGGGCTGCCAAGCGATCGACTTCAGCGTGTTGCGATCCATCGCCGCGCCGGAGCGCATCGACGCCATGCGGCGCCATCGCGTCGAGATGCCGGAAATCAGCCTGAGCGCCACCGAGCTGCGTCGCCGCGTCGCCGCCGGCCAAAGCATTCGCTACCGCACGCCGCACGCCGTCGAGGCGTACATCGCCTCGCACGGGCTGTATTGCGAAGACAAGCCAGCGCATCCGTAGAAAAACGCCATGACCGATCAGCGTCCAGAAAACGCATCGCCGACCGTAACGGCCCTCATCGCGGCAACGCTTTTGCTGGCCGCGTTTTATCTCGCGTGGCCGATCTATCGCGCGACGCTGCCGATGGAAATCGACGTCAACGAGCCGTGGAACGCCAACTTCTCCGACGCCGCGTGGCACAAAAACGGCCAGCCGCTTTATCCCAAGCCCGACGGGTTGCTGGTCAATAACTATCCGCCGCTCTCGTTCTATTTGGTCGGCGGCATCGCTTCGATCGCGGGCGATCCAATCGCCGTCGGTCGATGGATTTCGCTATTTGCCGTCTTCGCCCTGGCGGCGGGCACGGCCGCGTGCGTGCGAGCGCTCGGCGGCTCATGGCTCGCCGCGATCGCAGCCGCCGTGTGGCTGCTGGCTACGTTCGCGCGATTCTTCGAAAGCTACGTCGGCATGAACGATCCGCATCTGTTCGCCCTGGCCGTCATGGTGGGGGCGTTGGCGTGGCTCATTCGCCGACAAAAAAAGGGAAAGGCCGTCGAACCGGCGATTCTGCTGATGGTGTTGACCGGCTTTTTCAAGCACAACTTGCTCGCCGTGCCCGTCGCGTCGCTCGCGTGGCTGGCCATGTCGAATCGTCGGCAGGCCGCGCGAGCCGCCACGGTCGGAGTTGGCGCCGCCGCCGTCGGCCTCACGCTTTGCGGCATGATCTACGGCGGCGATTTCTTCCGGCAACTGTTCGGCGCGCCCCGCGAAACCTCGTTCCTGCGCGCAGTCGCCGGTCTCGGCCGTTTGCAATGGATCGGCCCGGCGCTCGTGATTTTCGCCATTTGGGCGTGGGATCAACGGCGGAGTCGGTGGGATTCCGCCGCACGGTTTGCCGCGATCTTCGTCGCCGTTGCATTCATGCTGTTCTTCGTTCAAGAAATGGGCGCCGGCGTGGACGATAACGCGCAGTTCGAACTGGCCGTCGCCGCGGCCGTCGGTCTCGCGCTGGCCTTCGACCGGCTCGATGTCATTCCGACCGTGCGGCGCGTCGGCTTGAATCGCAGCCGGGCGGCGGTTCTTTTGATCCTTTTCATTCGGCTGCTGATCTCCTCCCATTCGGAGCCGTATCTTTTGGCGTTTAGCGGCGCGTTCCGTGAAAATCTTCGCGAGCGGGCCACCGTGACCAGCGCCGAAACGGCTCGCGTGGCGGCCATTCCCGGCCCGATCGTGTGTTTCGCTTGGAAGCCGAGCTTGCGCGATCCCGGCGATCGGACGCGGGAAGAGATTTTTTGGCGAGCGATTGCCTTTCCCGACGGAGGGCCTTCGGAAAGCATCACCGTAACGCCGGCGATGACCATCGGCCGCCGCGCCGGCAAGCCGTTCGTGTTCGACGCCTTTGCGGCCGATCAGCGCGTGAAGCTCGGGAAAATATCGCTCGACGCATTGAAACGCCGCTTGAACCGCGAAGGCGTTCATTTCGTGCCGGTCGATCATCGCGTGCTTACCGGCCGAAATTAGTCCGCCGAATAAAAATGATCTCAAAGCTCATTCGCAGCATGGCCCTTTCCGCAACTTCCTCGCCCAGAGCGTGAGCCACAGGGCGATCAGGACCAGCAGCCACACGACAAACTTCAGGCCCGCGATGACCCAAAACCAAACCATCTGGACGAATGGCCAATCAACCTTCGGTCCCCACATCGCTAAGAACCACGCGGGCCGAGCATGGATGACGGCCAGGTAGACGAGCCATTGCAGAACGATAAATGCCAAGACGATTAACACCACACACCACGTCGCACAGGCTGCGGCCGAAACTTTTTTGTCAAACGTGTCACTCATGGCGATCTCCTTTTTTGGTTTGGTTTGTCGTCGGTTTGCCGCTGTAGGGGTATCCAAAACATTTTTGCATCGCGTCACGAACGCGAGAGCAATGTTTTTTCCCGCTTAGCAATTATATTCGGCGGGGACGAAAACAAAAGACGAAAACAAAAGGAAAACAAAGAGGAAAACAAAAGGGGTCGGGAGTCTTTAGTCTTGACAAGACGGTGCGCCGATGATAAAATCCTGCCATGCCACGACGATTACGAGTTGCTAGCGGGGGATACGCCTACCATGTGCTCAATCGAGCGGTGGGAAAAATGCGTATTTTCGGGAAGGAACGCGACTTCGAGGCGTTCGAAGAAGTGATCGCGGAGGCCAAAGCCCGGCTGCCGATGCGGATTTTGGCGTGGTGCGTTATGTCGAATCATTGGCATTTCGTACTTTGGCCGCGCGGCGACGGCGACTTGTCGGAGTTCATGCGTTGGTTGACGGTCACGCACACGCAGCGCTGGCACGCGGCACATCACACGACAGGCACGGGACCGCTGTACCAGGGCCGCTTCAAGTCGTTTCCGATTCAGGAAGACGACCATTTGTGGACGGTGTTGCGGTATGTGGAGCGTAACCCGTTGCGGGCGAACCTGGTCAAACAGGCCGATGCGTGGCGGTGGTCAAGTCTTTGGCATCGCATTCGCGGCAACAAACAGAAGCTTATCGACGCCAGCCCGGTGCCGCTGCCTAGTCGTTGGCAACAGCATGTCCAAACACCGCAGACGGAAGCGGAGTTGGCGGCATTGCGGCGTTCGGTGTCTCGTGGCGCACCGTTTGGCGAGGGGACATGGCAGGAGCGCACGGCGAAGCGATTGGGCCTGCAATCGACGTTACGTGCCCGTGGCCGACCGTGCAAAACGCCTTCAATCCAAAACAAAGACTCCCGACCCCTTTAATTTCTCTAAATTCACGTAAAACGCGGCAAATCACGCATTTTGGCCAACTCGCAACTCAACGGGATGGTCATCCCAACGTCACGGTTTGTCCAAACGGAGGTTTCCGCGCCAGTACGGAAAGCCACTTTTAATGGCCCAAAGGCACTGCTTTATAGCACGAATTCATCAATTTGCAAAAGCCCAGTTTTAAGTTGTGCATATCAAGACTTTGGAGATTTTGCCATGAAACGGGTGGTGGTGGTGTTTTGCGCGATGGCAGTAGGATCTGCATTATTAGCCGACGAGAAATATTTATTGAACACGTTAAAGGGTCATGCTAGCACTGTCTGGTCTGTGGCATTCAGTCCCGATGGCAAGACATTGGCCTCCGCCAGTGACGACAATACGATTAAACTGTGGGACGTAAAAACTTTTCAAAACATAGCTACGCTTAAAGGGCGTTCAAAGTATATTTGTTCAGTAGTGTATAGCCCTGATAGCAAAACACTGGCGTCAACGAGTATTGACGACGAGTCGATCGAATTGTGGGATACAACCACCGGTAAAAATATCGCTGCGCTTAATGGTCATACGGGTGCTGTCCTATCTGTGGCATTTAGCCCGGATGGTAAAACGCTTGCCTCGCGCAGTAACGGCAATGTGGACGATAGCCTATTGAAAGATAGCCTATTGAAAAAGAATGCAACTGGTGTGCTGCGTAAGGCGAGAGAAATTCCAAGGATTTTCCCACGGAATATTAAGATTTGGGATATAGCCTCTCGTAAGGAGGTGGCATCTTTCGTTATTGGTGGGTTTGATCGTCCTATCGCATATAGTCCGGATGGTAAAAAACTTGCCTCGGGAGACTCTGATGAACAAACAATCAGTATTTGGGATGTGGCTACAGGGAAAATTGCTGTATCCCTGGACAACCATCCTAATGGATATGGGAGTTCTTTGATGTTTAGTCCGGATGGCAAAACTGTAATGACAGCGAATGAGGATGGAACTATCAGAATATGGAACGTAAAAACCGGCAAGATATTAACCAAAATCGACGGAGGGATTGTTGGATCCAATGTGGCATATAGCCCAGATAGCAAGATGCTGGCCGCAAGCGATTATGAGGCTATAAAATTCTGGGATGTGACTACGGGGAAACAAATTGGCGAATTCAATGGGCATGATACCGTTGATTCTTTGGCATTTAGTCCAGACGGTAAGATGTTGGCTTCGGGGCATAGGGACTACACAATCAGATTATGGGACGTTGTTCCGGTACAGCAGCAGGGACGGGAGGGAAAAAGGTGACAGCCACCAAATCTGGCGAGGAGTCGAAACGAGGACTCAGCTAGTTTTGGCAAGCCCTGAACCCTAGCCCCACTGGCTCCCCGGGAAGAATAAAGGGGTCGGGAGTCGAATGGCACTTGAACTTTTGTAAGTCGTTATGAGGTAAGATGATATGGACAAAAAAAGGGAATAAAGGGGTCGGGAGTCTTTATTTCTGCAACGACCTGCTCCGGGCGGTCATTTACCCCGATAGCGACGACCCCACGACCCTCGATGGAAATGGCATGGATGGGGTTTACGACCGGGTGGAAACTAAGTATAATCGCCAGGGTCAGCCTATTTGGGTCAAAGACCAGAACGGGACGATCCACGAGTACGCGTATGACGGCCTGGGCCGCCAGACGGCCGACCGGGCGACGACGCTGGGGGCCGGT
>CAZWNM010000036.1:0-9615 GCA_964635765.1 uncultured Planctomycetaceae bacterium
GGGTCGATTCCTCGGTCGTCGCCGCGCACTTGGCCGAGGCCATCGGCCCGCAGTTGTCGTGCATCTTGGTCGATAACGGCCTGCTTCGCAAGGACGAAGAGGAGCGGGTCATCCGTGAGTTTTCCAACCACTTCAAAACCGATTTGCATGTCGTGAAGGCGGAGGAAAAATTTCTCGCGGCGCTGGCCGGCGTGACCGAGCCGCAGGAAAAACGCCGCCGCATCGGCCATGCGTTCATCGAATGTTTCAGCGACGAGGCGGCGAAGATCCGCGGCGCGAAGTTTTTGGCCCAAGGCACGCTGTATCCCGACGTGATCGAGAGCGGCGGCTCGCCCGACGGTCCGGCCGCGACGATCAAATTGCACCACAACGTCGGCGGTTTGCCCGAGGATTTGGCGTTCGAGTTGGTCGAGCCGCTGCGCGATTTGTTCAAGGACGAGGTTCGTGCGCTCGGTTTGCAGCTTGGCCTGCCGGATGACATCGTGTGGCGGCATCCGTTCCCCGGTCCCGGCTTGGCCGTGCGATGTTTGGGCGAAGTGACGAAGGTGCGGCTCGATATTTTACGCGAGGCCGACGCCATCGTGGTCGGCGAGATCAAACAGGCGGGGCTGTATCGCAAAACGGCCCAGGCGTTCGCCGTGCTGCTGCCGGTCCAGAGCGTCGGCGTGATGGGCGACGCCCGAACGTACGCCGATGTAGTCGCGGTCCGGTCGATCGACACGGAAGATTTCATGACCGCCGACTGGAGCCATTTGCCGTATGAGTTGTTGGCCCGCATTTCGACGCGGATCATCAACGAAGTGAAGGGCGTCAATCGCGTGGTCTACGACATCAGCAGCAAGCCGCCGGCCACGATCGAATGGGAGTAAGAACTAGTGGCCAGTGGTCAGTGGCCAGAAAAAGCATTATCGTCAACTGACCACTGTCCACTGACCACTGACCACTAGCGATGCCCGACCAACCAACCACCGCCGCTCCAAACTTCGAGGCCGCGTTAAAACGGCTCGAAGAAATCGTCCATTTGCTGGAAGAGGGCAACGTCGGCCTGAACGAATCGCTGGAACGCTACGAGGAAGGCGTCAAACTGCTGCGGCAGTCGTACGATTTGCTGGAGCGGGCGGAACGGCGGATCGAATTGCTCAGCGGCGTCGATGCCGACGGCAACCCGGTGACGCAGCCATTCGACGCCTCGGCCACGTTGGACAAAGCGGCCGATGCCGACGAATCGGCCAAACGTCGCAGCCGGCGGCGGTCTTCCTCGCCCAAAAAGACCAATCCGGGGAAGACCGAATTGCCCAACGGTGGGGACGATGTGGACGAACCGTGGTCGTTATCGTAAAATGAGATGATAAGAAAGAAGGGTGTCCGCCAACTTGTCTTATCACACATTTGTCGAAATCGCTCAATCGCTTGGCCCGTCGATCGACGCGGCCCTTGACGCTCGAACCGCGCTCGACGACCGCTCTCCGGCAAAACTTCGCGAGGCGATGCGGTATAGCCTATTGGCACCGGGCAAGCGGATGCGCCCGATGCTCGCGTTGCTTGCGGCCCGGGCGTGCGGCGGAACCGTGGCGGCGGCGATGCCGGCGGCATGCGCCGTCGAAATGGTTCACGCCTATTCACTGATTCACGACGATTTGCCGGCGATGGACGACGACGATCTTCGTCGCGGCCGGCCGACTTGCCACAAAGCGTTTGACGAAGCGACGGCGATTTTGGCCGGCGACGGTCTTCTGACGCTGGCCTTTGCAGTCGCCGCCCGAGAGATTCAGCCCCCGGCCGTGGCGGCGGCCTGCTGTGCGGCGTTGGCCGAAGCTGCCGGCGCTTGCGGCATGGTTGGCGGACAGGCGGACGACGTAGACGAGGAGACTGGGAGACTGGAAGACAAAGCAGAAAAGACTGGGAGACTGGGAGACTGGGAGATGAGGAGACATGCAGCGTCCAATCCCCCAGTCTCCCAGTCTCCTAGTCTCCCAGTCTCCTCCACTCCCAGTCTCCCAGTCTCCCAGTCTGCTTTCGCCCGGCTCGAGTCGATCCACCGGCGGAAAACCGGGGCGATGATCCATGTTTCACTCCGATTGGGCGGATTGACGGCCCGCGCAACCTCGGAACAACTCGCCGCCTTGGACGCCTACGGCCATCGGCTCGGGCTGGCGTTCCAAATCACCGACGACCTTTTGGACGTGCAGAGTAATGAGGCGGCAACTGGCAAACGGGTTGGGAAAGACGCCGAACATGGAAAACTGACGTTTCCGGGCCTGCTCGGTATTGACCAGAGCACCCAATATGCTCGACAATTGGTGGTAGAAGCGTGTGCGGCCCTGGAACAACACCTTTTCGGCGAAGAAGCCGGCGGGCTCCAGGCGGTTGCCCGATATGTCCTGGAAAGGAATCACTGATGGATCCAATGCTCTCGACGATCAATTCGCCGCGCGATCTTCAAGGTCTTTCGCAGCAGCAGCTTGCGCAATTGGCCGCGGAAATGCGTCAAGCGCTCTGCCGGCTGGTTTCCACGCGGACGGCCCATTTCGCCTCGAACTTGGGCGTCGTCGAACTGGCGATTGCCCTGCATACCACGTTCGATTTCTCCCGCGACCGGCTGATTTGGGACACCGGCCATCAGGTCTATCCGCACAAAATGCTCACCGGCCGCTACGACGACTTCCACACGATGCGAACCAAGGGCGGGCTGATGGGCTATCCGAATCCCGCCGAAAGTGAATACGACCTTTTCGTCACCGGCCACGCCGGTTGCAGCGTCAGCACCGCCTTGGGCTTGCGATGCGCCGACGATTTGCTGCGGCCCGACGAGCAACGGAACGTCGTGGCCGTGGTCGGCGACGGCGCGTTTTCCTGCGGCACGATCTTCGAGGCCATGAACCACGCCGGCGGACTCAAAAAAAACCTCATCGTCATCTTGAACGACAACAAGATGTCGATTTGTCCTCGCGTCGGCGGGCTGGCCGAATCGCTCGACCGCCTGCGCACGGCCCATTTTTACACCGGCCTGAAAGTCGAAGTCCAAAAACTGCTGACCCACATGCCCGTCATCGGCGAGCCGGTTGGGCGTTTTATGACGCAAGTGAAAGATGCCTTGAAGGCCGGCCTGTTGGGCGGAATGATTTTCGAAGACCTGGGGTTCCGCTACATCGGACCGGTCGATGGCCACAACATCGTGCAGTTGCAAAAATATCTGCAAATGCTCAAGCAGGTGCAAGGGCCGGTGCTGTTGCACGTGGTGACGGAAAAAGGCCACGGTTTCCAGCCGGCCGCCGAAGACCCGACGCGATTCCACGCGCCGGCGCCGTTCCATCAGGAAAACGGCTCGATCGTGCGGCTGAAAAAAGCGTCGAACATGCCGTCGTACACCGAGGTGGTTCGCGACGCTTTGCTCGAACAAATGCGCGCGAATCGGAAGGTCGTGGTCATCACGGCCGCCATGTGCCAGGGCAACATGCTCGAACCGATCCGCGAGGAGCTGCCCGACCAGTTTTTCGACGTCGGCATTTGCGAATCGCACGCCGTGACGTTTGCCGCCGGATTGGCGAAGGCCGGTTTGCGGCCGGTCGTCGATATTTATAGCACGTTCATGCAGCGGAGCTACGATCAGATTTTCCAGGAGATGTCGTTGCAAAATCTACCGGTGACGCTGCTGTTGGATCGCGCCGGCCTGGTCGGGCCGGACGGACCAACGCATCACGGCGTGTTCGATTTGACCTACTTGCGGCCGATGCCGCATTTGAGCGTGCTTGCACCCGGCGACGCGACCGACGTGGCCCCAATGCTCGATTGGGTGTTGCATCACGACGGCCCGACGGCCATTCGCTACGCGAAAACCATCGCTGAAACCCTCAATCGCCCGCTCTCACCGGTGGAACTCGGCAAGGCCGAAGTGTTGCAACGCGGCGCGGACGGCGTATTGATCGCCTGCGGTTCGATGTTGGCACCGTGCATCGATGCGGCCGAGCGGCTCGGAACCGACGGCCATGAGTTCGGCGTCATCAACGCCCGATTCGTCAAGCCGCTCGATGCGGCGACGATTTTGCGCGCGATCAAGGAGGCTCCGCGGGCGGTGGTGGTCGAGGAAGGCATGTTGATGGGCGGTTTCGGCAGCGCGGTGTTGGAGGCGGCCAACGACGCCGGCATGAACACGCGCCACGTGCGCCGGCTCGGAATTCCCGATCGTTTCATCGAGCACGGAACGCGCGTCGAGCTTCTGGCCGACTTGGGATTGGACGCGACGGGCATCTATCGTTTCTGCCGCCAGTTGATCGGCAGCGTTCGCAAGCCGGCGGTCGTCGGCCGCGCGGCGGTGTGATGAAAAAGCGTCAGGTTAAAGGTTTCGCAGTAGCCGGAGGCTAATAGCCTCCGGAAAAATGTCGCGTGTTGGTATTTTCTATTCCGGAGGCTATTAGCCTCCGGCTATTTTCCCGACATCAACTTTCCGACAACCAGCCATGCCTGCCACATCCACTCCCGCGAAAACCCGATCCCTGCGTGCGTTCCTGCTCGGCGCCGGCGGACGGCCGGAGGTGCTGGCCGAGGCCGAACGACTCCGGCCGATCATCGAACAATACGCCCAAATCGTGCGAACCGATTTCACCGGCACGGAAGACCTCTCGAACGTCGAGGCCGAACTTGCCATCGTTCTCGGCGGCGACGGCTCCATCCTTCGTGCGGCGCGTCAAATGGGACATCGGCAAGTGCCGGTCGTTGCGATTAATTTAGGCAAACTGGGTTTTTTGGCAAACATGTCACCCGCCGATTTACCGAATGTCTTGCAGGAGTTCGGCTCCGACAAGCTGGTGACCGTCGAGCATCTGATGTTTGAATGCACGGTGTTGCGCGGCGACGAGATTATCGCCCGGCAGTTGGGGCTCAATGAAGCGGCGGTTCATGCCGGCACGCCGTTTGCGCTCATCAACATCGATCTTTATGTTGACTCGGATTTGGTAACTACGTATAGTTGTGACGGTTTGATCGTGAGCACGCCGGTCGGTTCGACCGCCCATAGCTTGGCGGCCGGAGGCCCGATCCTACGGAAAAACTTGCAGGCGTTCATCGTACTGCCGCTGAATCCGCACACGCTGACGATGCGGCCGGTGGTCGATTCGGCCGATCGCGTGTACGAAATGGTCGTGGCGCGTCCGAATCCGGAAACGTCCGTGGTGGTCGATGGCCGGGTGCTTGGCAGGTTGTCGCCCGGCGATCGGGTGCGGGTCGAGCGTTCGGCCGCCCGATTTCAACTCGTAACGGACCCCAGCCACACGTATTATCGCACGTTGCGCGACAAACTCGGCTGGGGCGGACAGCTCAAGCTCAATGGGACGTAGAGGGGCCAGGGGCGAGACTGGGAGACGCGGAGACTAGGAGACGAGATTTCAAATTTCAGATTTTCGGGTTCCTGACGCCTTATTTGCTCGAAAGGACGCGAGGATGAAACGTGTTGTTGATATTGCGGCCGTTTTGATGTTGTCGATTCTTTCGGCAATCATCGTTTTGGCCAACGAACAAAAACCGGCGGAAACATACGCGCTTCGCTACAAATTCCATGCCGGCGAGACCCTTCGTTGGAACGTGGAGCATCGGACGCTGGTTCGCGCCACGTACGGCGGCGCGACGCAATCGAGCGAAATGCAGAGCGAATCGGACAAGGCGTGGCGCGTCGTCAAAGTGCGGCCCGACGGCGAGGCGACGATCGAATACCGCGTCGAGTGGGTCGACATGCGGCAAACGCTCGGCGGCGGCAAAGAGGCGCATTACGACAGCCGCACCGACGCGAAGCCGCCGCAAGGTTTTCGGGATGCGGCCAAATCGGTCGGCGAGTTGCTTTCGACGATCCGAATCGACACCGCCGGCAAGGTCGTGAGCCTCAAGCGGCACAACGTCGATCCCAAAAAACAAAGCACGTCGCAAGCCACGCCGCAGGACGACTGTTGGCTCACCGTTCCGTTGCCGAGCGAGCCGGTGGCCGTCGGCCATGCGTGGTCGGTGCCGCAAAATATCGAGGTGCCCGTCGAACGCGGCGCCATCAAGAAAATCAGGGCCATGCAGCGGTTCGTGTTGGAAGACGTGAAGACGGGCGTGGCCACGATCCGCGTTTCCACCGACATTCTCACGCCCGTCACCGATCCGGCGATTGAATCGCAACTGGTCGAGCGCGAAGTTTCCGGCCGGGTGCGATTCGATATTGACGAAGGCCGCGTGATCGGCCAGCAGATGAACATCGACAAGAGCGTCATCGGTTTTCGCGGCGACGCGAGCAGCATGCACTATGTCAATCATTTTTCCGAGCGGCTGATTCCGGCCGTGGCCGAAACCGCGGAAAAGGCGAAATAGACGCCGAAAGTTCTTCTCCCATTGGAAGAGCCTTCGGGCGAAGGCGGGAGGCGACGAGGCCCTCACCCCCCGGCCCCTCTCCCCGCGCGAGAGAGGACGTTTTTGGAATTGGCCCTTATCTTTTCTTTTTTTCCGTCTCGCCGGCGAACAACGGCTTCAAGTCCAATTCCTTCATCGGCAGCGCCGACGAAGGACACGACCCGATGGCCAAATGCAACTTGAGGGCGGCCGGCTCGAACACCATCGTCTGCACCGTCATCGTGCCCAAGTTCGCCGCGTGCAGCCGCCGGCCGACGTCGGAAACCGTCATCGCCTCGGGCGTGCGGCCTTCCGTTAATTTCCGATAGCGCGAACACCCCAGGAACAGCGGCATCGCCAGCTCGTCGGTGCGGAAGTGGTTCGTGCAAGCGAGGATGCCGTCGTTGCCGCCGCGGCGCGCCGCCACGCTCGTCGGCGTCATTTCCAACACCACGCCGCCCTTGCGGTCGCACACCGCAAGGCTCAAGATCGTGGTGCGGCCGGCGGCGCGCAGCAGTTTTTCCGCCTCGGCCGTCGTCGCGCATTCTTCTAAAATGCGGCGGAAGCAAAACGTGTACGGCTCGCCCTTGGGGTTGAACATCGGCGCGCCGTCACGCGAGAGATACACTTCGTGAGCCGCAACGGCCAAGCCGGCGTCGTTCATTCCCGACAGGCAACCGAGCATTCCGGGAAATCCGATCGTGACGAACGCGTGTTTGCCCGTCGGCCGATGCACCGTGACCAAGCCGTACTTGTCGAGAATGCCGATGGTGTAGAAATCGAGATTTCGGCCGAACAGCGGGCCTTTCGTCGCGCTGTGCGCGGCATCGACCGTCAACGAGGAGCAGGCGAATCCGCCGCGATAAACGTCGGGCAGCATATTGCCCAAGAGGCCCAATTCGCGATCGACGCCCAATTGTTCGGCGACCGCCCGCAATTCCGCGCGGTGATCGTCCGACAACTGCGGCAAGAGCAATTTGCACATTTCGATGCACTTCGGCAACCGGTCTTTCGCGTTCGAACGCCGTTGCAGCAGCTTTTCGGGGTAGACGATGAGCTTGCGCACCACGTCGCCGGTGAGTGCGGCCGTTTGGCGGCCGAAATCTTCGGGCGTGCCGGTGACGATCAGCACGGGAATATCGTTGATATATCTCAGTTCTCCGCCGCCGGATCGTCCTTCGGCGAACGCGCGTTGTTCGGCGGCCCGAGCCGTTGCAATAAAAACATCGGCGGCGAAAACAGCCGCGACCGCCACGAGCAAAAGCCGCCCCGCCGCACGGCGCGTCCGCGCGGCTGCACTTAGAGAGTTCGCAAGACCAAGGTCCAATCGCATTTTCATAGTCTCCTGACTTTCTTCACCATTCGCTCGCCCACGGTCATTATACCGGCGGCGCGTCGTTTTGGGAAACATTGACGATTTTTCCGGATTGCGGCGATGTAGTCAAGTATGGAGCGGCAACGGTCGCAACGGTAACGCCGGTTGTTGCGGCGGAGGAAATCAAAAAAAATCAGCAGACGCCGGTTTCATCAAATTCGCGTCGAAAGTTGCGCCGACTGTAATAATGTCATTGTGACGGAGCGCTCCAGTTGTTAGGAAAGGAGTTTGTAATGCGATTTCCCCCCGTTTTGTCGTTGGCGTGTTTGATAGGGTGCGTGGCATCGGCGGCCGAGGCTCAATATGGGCTATATGGGGCGCCGGAAATTCTTCAGGTGTCGCAACAGACGCCGCTGGCGCCTGCGCCTGCCGCGACGGCGTTGCCCGACCCTTCACAAAGTGCCCCTTGGTCCGGCAATAGCGGGCCGCAAATGCAACGCGAGGCGGTTTCCACGCCCGCGCCGCAAAATTACGATTACGTGAACGGCCGCGCCGGCGGCTATTTGAATAATGGCGGCTGCGCGAATAATGGCTGCGCGAACCCCGGTTGCGCCGTGCCCGACGGTTGCAACGCGGACTTGAATTGTTGCCAATGCGGCTGCTCTTGGTACGCTTCCTTGACGGCGCTGATTATGGGCCGCAGCGACGGCCGGGGTATATGGACCAGCTACAAGGACGGCGACCTTACCAATCAACTGACCAACACGCAGTTCAACATGCAATGGCAGTGCGGCGGCGAAATCCAATTCGGCCGCTGTTTCTGCTGCAACGGCACGCCCTATGCCGTCGAGGCGTCGTTCTGGACCGGCGAAGACTTTTACGGCACGGTGGACACGACGGTGCCCGGCGGCCACGTCAGTTCGCCGTTGGATTTTACCTCGCTTTCGTTCCCAGGAGCCCGTAGCATTGCACCAACCGATGATGCCGGCTACTGGTTCGACGGCGCCCAGGAACATCGTCTGGTGCGGCGCGATGAGTACGACGACGTCGAGATCAATTTGATTCGCCAGCCATTGGCCTGGGCGTGCGATTCGGCGTGGGATGTCGGCTGGTCGGCCGGCGTGCGATATTTCCGCTTCCAAGATTTTCTGCAATTCAGTTCGCTGTCGTGGATGGCGACCGACTGGAATGACGCCGCGAACGTCGGCTACATCAGCGATCGAATCACGAATAACCTGATCGGCCTTCAATGCGGCTTCGACTTGGGCTATCGCGTGTGCAGGAACGTGCGGCTGTTCCTCGATCCACAGGTCGGCGTGTACGACAACTACATGGACGCCACGTTCGCCGCCTACACCGGCGCCGGCGTCAACGCCCAAGGTCCTTACGGCAACTACCCGGTCCATTCCACGTGCAACGGCTTGGCCTTCCTGACGCAGATCGACGCGGGCGTCGATTGGCAATTCGCCCGAAATTGGAGCGCCCGAGCCGGCTATCGCGTGGTGGCCGTCACCGGCGTCGGTCTGGCCGACGACCAATTCCCGCAATACATCTGCGACTCGCTCGCCCTGCGTGACGTTCAGCACTACAGCAGCGTCGTGTTGCAAGGCGCTTTTGTCGGCATCACGTATAACTTCTAGGAGCGAGGGATGAGAGGCGAGCGGGGTGCGTAAGCACCCCGTTTCGGACCTTGAGGAATTAGCGATTCGCGAGCGGGATGCGTAAGCATCCCGTTTCTTTGCGCGGACCACTATCCGCTACCCGCTAATTCTCGCCAAATCATCCCAAAACTCCGGATACGTCTTCGCCGTGCAGCCGGGGTCGCAAATGACGACGCCGGGCACGCGCAGGCCGATCAACGCCATGCTCATCGCCATGCGATGATCGTCGTACGTGTCGATCTCGGCGCCGTGCGCAATGCGCGGCGGCACGATCGTCAGCCC